>NZ_JAACKB010000409.1 GCF_010892395.1 Sulfurovum sp. bin170 | reverse complement strand
TAAATTTGCTAAATCTTCTAGTTTATCTTCTTCTTTGCTAGATATGACAAGTACTTTATACTCTTTTTCTCTTCTTGTCTTCTCTTCTTTGATATACTCTTCTAATACAATATGAGCATTTGTACCACTAAATCCAAATGAACTAACTCCTGCTACTTTTGGCTTATTTGTATGCCAATCTAGGTTTTTTGTAATAGGTTTTAGATTGATTTTATCCCAATCTATATAGGGGTTTTTACTCTGAAAGTGTAGATTAGAAGGAAGCTTTTTATACTTCATTGCCATAAGTGTTTTAATCACTCCTGCCACACCTGCTGATGCTTCGAGGTGTCCGATATTGGTCTTCACTGCACCCAATAATACCTCTTGATTTCCCAACACAGAAGAGAGAGCATTTATCTCTATCGGGTCGCCTAGTTTCGTACCTGTGCCATGTGTTTCTATCAAATCTACTCTATCAATATTAGCATAGGCTTTTTTAAGCAGACTCTGTTGGCTGAGTCCATTTGGAGCAGTGAGTCCATTACTTTTTCCATCGTGATTGAGTGTGCTTGATTTAATCACAGCTAATATTTCATCATTATTCTCTATCGCATCAGATAGAGGTTTCAATAGTACCAATCCACAGCCCTCACCTCTGATATATCCATCTGCACCCTCATCAAATGTTCTACATCTATTCGTAGGTGATAGGGCTTGTAACTGATTGAGTCCCTCAAATGAGAGAGCGTCCAAAATCACATTGACTCCACCTGCAATAGCCATAGAACAATCAGCATTTTTGATAGCACTTATCGCTTGATGAATAGCCACAAGCGAAGAAGAACACGCCGTATCAAGAGATAAAGCAGGAGCTTTGAAATCAAAATAATACGAGACGCGACCTGAAAGTGTACTAATGAGATTGGAAGTAAGCGTATAGGGAGATAAATCTTTAGCTAACTCTAATCTAAGGTTATCGTTAGAACTGACTCCTATATAGACACCTATATTTTTTTCTTTATTATAATCTACTCCACCTCTCTCTAGTAGAGATAATGAAGTTTGAAGTAGTATCTTTTCTTGGGGGTCTAGGGTATTTGCTTCTGCTATAGAAATATTAAAAAAGTTATTATCAAAAGAGCCTATCGTCTCATCATCTAAAAATCCACCATAGTAATCTTCTTGCCATCTTGAAGATTTTTTGATACTATCTACTCCATCAAGTAAATTATCAAAAAAAGCTTCAGGAGAAGAGGCATCAGGGAATTGACAAGCTACAGAAACTATTGCTATCTGTGTATCAGAAGAGATTTCACTATTTTCATCTATAGATTTAGTATCTGATAAGAAATTAGCAAATCCTCTAATCGTAGGATAATCAAAAATAGTCGTTATATCTATCTCAATATTGAGTCTTTTAGATACTCTATCTTTGAATGTAACTAGAGAAATAGAGCTAAATCCTTGTTCAAATAGAGCCTTGTCCATATCTACTTTAGTACCCAAAACTTCACTAGCTTCTAGTAAGAGAGTATCTAATATATCTTTTTGGGAGAGAGAGAAAGTATCTTTACTGTTTAAAATTTCTAACTCTTCTATAACATTATTAAACTCTCCACTATGATACTTTTGTAAAAATTTAAATCTCTGTAGTTTTCCACTTGTGGTTTTGTAGATATTTTTTACAGGAATAACTTGTGAGACTTCAAGCCCTATTTTATTGAGTATGACCTTTTTTATATCTTCTTGAATAGGTAAAAAGTCTTTTAATTCTTTTTTGTAGAGTAGAAAAATAATTAAACTCTCATCTTCTTGATTCTTTCCTCTCGCTCCAATAGCTACAACTCTATTGAGTTCACATATATCAAGAGTACAACATATATCTTCTATGTCGTGTGGATAAAAATTTGTACCATTAATAATAATAATATCTTTCGCTCTACCTGTAATAATAAGCCGTCCTTTACGCATAAAACCTAAATCTCCCGTATCAAACCAACCATCAGCACTTAATGCACTGTGGGTCGCTTCTATATTATTATAATATCCATCAGTAACACTCTTACCTTTTATTTCAATATGACCTATAAAATCATCATCTAAAACCTTGCCATTATCAATGATTCTAATCTTCATATTACTAAGAGGATACCCCACATCAACATAAGTCACACAACCTATATCAACTTTTATATCTTTGACTCTTGCTCCAATATTTAGATAATTTATATCCAAATGGTAGCGTCTAAATTTCTCTGATGGTCTAGGAAATGCCGCAGCCAAAGTCGCTTCTGCCAAGCCATAGACTGTGTACAT
>NZ_JAACKB010000408.1 GCF_010892395.1 Sulfurovum sp. bin170 | reverse complement strand
TAAAGAATTAAAGTTTTAAATATCTTTTAAAATGAAGATTTATTCAATTTTACAGCCCATAAGTAAAAACCACCACTTCAAGAATATCCTCTTTTGATAAATTCGTAACCCCAATACTCTCCAAAAGCTGAACTATTCTATCCTCCTCCATCTCTTTGAGGATGGGCATAAACTCCAACATATCAACTCTAGGCTTTCCCTCTAAAAAGACCACTGTTTCACCATCAAGCAGTGAACTTAGTTTGATAATATCTTTGAGATGTTTTTTCGCATCTTGGGACTTCTCTTTTGAGAGATTTAGATAAGCATGAATCTTCAAAGGTATCAATACCTCTGGTGAAGCGATATGTAAACCCTCTATCTCTGAACTGTGCTGAACGAGTAGAGCAAAATAGTCTCTATCCAAAAGTATGGCTGATAGATAACTATAGTAAGCAGGTGTTTGGATAGGAATAATATGTTGATTGGTAACCATAACCGAATCTTCGGCATGAATTGCAAAAAGCTCTATCTGTTCAGGAAACTCTCTATCGTCACTCCCTAAAAATCTAAAAAGATTGTGTCTGCTCTCATTAACAGTTCTCTGTCTTGTCTTATACCCTGCCTCTTCAATATAGTTCAATAACTTTTTTAAAAATGCTTCATTGTCTTTGGAGATAATCACCAAGTCAATATCTTTAGTTGCTCTAAAAGTAAATCCCAAATCATGCATATTCATCGCTGTTGCCAACCCACCTATCACAATATAATCATCTCTGAAATCTTCAAAATAGGCTGTAAAACTAGCTATCCCTTGTATCATGCTAACACTCCTTTTATCTTATTATACAGTTCACCCATCGCATTTTGTGTGCGTATATCATCAGGCTCTTTTTCTCGAAGTGATAGATACAGAGATATAGGCTCAACAACACGCTCACCCAGTGGTGCATATCTCCATAGCTCTATCTCTACAAAATTTGGGTCAAGACAGGAATCATAGGTTGATATATTTATCGTATCTCTAATAGACTCAAATCGGTTTTTCTCTATAACATAACTTGTCTTATGACTGGTGATGTTGGCATAGTGTGACAATGCACTATACGAGGTATAAATCTTGGTATCAAAACAGCTTATATCCTCCTTTTTTATATAAAGAGTCTGCACAACAGGACTACTCATACGAGCCAAGAGGGTCTCTATATCAATCTCTTTAACAAGATGATATATCTTATTACGACCATTTTTCTCTACCTCCATAAACTCTAATGCTTCTAACTCTTTAAGTACTCGACTTGCACTCATAGTACTCACCAAAAACAGTCTTGCAACAGTTTTTATCTCCATCTTCTCCATACCGTTTATCAAAAGGTAAATAACCAACTGTTGAGCCAATTTAGAAAACTTTTTACTCTCTAATAAAAGAACTCTATTTTTGATACGCTCATCAAGATATATCAACAATCTAGGCAGATAGATAACATCTGATGAGACAAAAGAGATATTATTTTCTATCAGATATCTTCTTTCTGAACTTGTAAGCTTCTCTATATATAAAACAATAGGTAAATCAAATGCAGTCGAAAAGAGTTTTAAATTTTTTTTGATGGATTTTGAGCTTAATGATGGAGTAGACAAGAGAATAATCTCTCTATCTTCTATATTTATGCTCTCTATCTGATAGCTTTTCTTTATTGCAAGAGGGATAGGTTTATGATAAGCCACCTCTCTGTTATTGAGTGTAATATTTAGAT
>NZ_JAACKB010000407.1 GCF_010892395.1 Sulfurovum sp. bin170 | reverse complement strand
TCTATGATTCTTATCTGTAAATGCATACATCATAAGAATCATCTTTTTTCTAAATTTTACCTGTTTTTTCTTTTTTTGTCTAAAGTGTAGTTAGGATATAGAGTGTCAAATCTTCACTATTTAACTCGCTCCACTTCGTCACATCCTCTCCTGAGGTGTATAATGCTCCCCATAAATTGAACCAGTTAAAGTAGACTTTTTATTGATGTGAGCCTAAACCCTAAGCAGATGCCCAAAATCCTTCAAAAGATATGTAGTAGTAATCTCAGAAAAAAACTCAAAACTTTTCTCACTATCTACTATCCTATCCTCTCCACCAATAAACACTTCTATAGTAACCCCTCTATCTATAAGTTCCAAAATCTTCTCTCTATCCCAAACATATGACAATAGAGACTCTAACTCCTCATATTTTCCAATATCAAGATATTCATATAGATTAATATTCGATGGATACGATACATTTTCCAAAAACTGTTTTATATAACTCTCTTGGTCTGCTTTGAAGTATCGAAGTTGTGTTCTTATAAAAGATTTTCTATGATTCTGAAAAAAAGCAGGAGAGAGTAGGATAAGTCTATCTATACGCTTTGGACTACTATATACATACTCAAATGCCTTTTGAGCACCATAGGAGAAACCAACCATACATAAGTCACTATCTATAGTATATTCTCTAAAAAACTTCTCCTCTCCTTTTAAAGCAAAACCCGAAAAATAGTTCATCTAAAATATCTTATCTAGTATTCTTTTTGTCTCGATAGGTGTTATAGACTCATTTTTTAGAAGATAAACTCTAACATCTTCTACTACGACGCGTAGTTTAGATAGCAATGATTTGACCTCACTACTTGCATCTTGAAGTAGATTCTCTACCTGTGCGTGAGTAGAGAAGTACTCATCGGACATGGCAAACTCCTCTATAATCTGTTGGCTTAGAAGTTTGGCTTTATGAATATCACTCTTTGCATTGGTAAAGAGTTCACCATAAACCTCTTGGGTTATCATACGACCAGCTAGTAGAACTTTTAGCTCATTTTCAAGTACGGTTTTTGATAATATCTCATTATGATGTGGGATAAAAGAGGAGGAGACAAGACCTATCTTCTCATAATCTATCTCTAGCCATGTAGCCGTAACTGCTTTAGCTGATTGATATAGTGCCTGAATTTTCTGCTCCTCCACGCTAAATGTCTGTATCTTATGTTTACCTAGAAGTACCTTCTCTTTTACTGCCTCTATATCAGAAGTATCTATACTCGTCTTCTCTTTGCGAAGAGCATAGAGTGCAGCCTCATTGACCAGTGTTGCCAATGCTGCAGAATTGAAACCTATAGTCATCTTGGCTATAGCCTCTATATCAACCGTGCTATTTTTCTCTTTTAGATAGAGTTTCAGAATACTCACTCGCTCTTTGAAATCAGGAAGAGATATATGTACTCGTCTATCAAAACGCCCTGCTCGTAGAAGTGCCTCATCTAGCACCTCTATCTTGTTTGTTGCAGCTATCACCATCACTCCAGAACTCTCCTCAAAACCATCCATCTCTGTTAAAAGTTGGTTTAGTGTTGATTCACGCTCATCATTGTTCATCCCTCCACGGCTCTTACCTACAGCATCTAGCTCATCTATAAATATAATACTCGGAGCCATCTGTTTGGCTCTATTAAAAAGCTCACTTACCCTTTTGGCTCCCATACCGACATAAATCTGAACAAAAGATGAAGCACTCTGATAGAAAAATGGTACATCTGCTTCACCTGCTACAGCTTTTGCTATAAGAGTCTTTCCAACCCCTGGAGGTCCTACTAATAGCACACCTTTTGGTAGACGAATATCAAAACTTCTATACTTATTAGGATTTTTCATAAAATCAATAATCTCCTCAAGCTCCTCTTTGACATCCTCTATCCCTGCTACATCGGAGAAGTTCACTCTGGAGAGTTGAGGCAAAATATTTTGTTGAGATATAGAGGCGTTAGCCTCCTCTCTATGCTCCTCAAATAGACTCTCTTGTCTATCTCTATTCTCTTTTATCATAGATATAATATAGAGGGTAAAACTGATCATAACTAGAAGCAGTAGGATATCTATAACATCTGTCCCCTCATCTTGGTACTCTACTAAAGTTTTATCAAAAAGCACCTCTATATCTATAGCCTCTTTTGCTACTTTATATATATTATCTTCTGTATATATATATACATAAGGCTCAGCAACAGAAGCTTTTTGAATTGTCTGATTTTCAATAATTTCTATAGCTCTCTTCTTATTTATAGACTCTGAACTATCTCTAAATAAAGAGAAGAGTATTATAGCAATAAGTGCAAAGAGAGCTATAATAATAATTTTAGAGTTTTTACTGAAAGATTGCCACATTTTTACTACCTTGAACTATTGCATTTTCGAATGATACCCAGTTTCCAGACAAATCATCAGAACTTCTCACCTCTGCCCTATTAAAGTACTGGTCATACCCCTGATAAACACCATTTTTCCCATTCTCTAAAAGTATATCAAGATTTCGATTATGATTTTTTCGAAACAGAAGATTTTTATCTTTTATCAGTGAAGTCAGTTCTCTATGTCTCGCTTTGGCAATATCTCCTCTGACCTCATCACCCATAGTAGTTGATGCT
>NZ_JAACKB010000406.1 GCF_010892395.1 Sulfurovum sp. bin170 | reverse complement strand
TAGCCTCTCTCATGGGAAAAGACACCCAACAGTCGAAAACAATGTAGTAGTAGGAGCAGGTGCAAAAGTTTTGGGAAATATTACTCTTGGTGAAGGTTCCCGAATTGGTGCAAACTCTGTAGTTCTTAGAGATGTTCCCCCTCACTCAACAGCTGTTGGTATTCCTGCTAGAATTATCTCTTGTGATACACAGAGTAAAAGACTTAGACACGATATGCTTCCTGATGTAAACAAGGAGATATTTCAGTATCTTATTAAGAGGATTGCTGTACTAGAGGAGAGCGTAAAAACTGGTAATGCAAAGCTAATGGAGAAAGAGGACCATGAACTAGAAGAGATATACTCAACATTTATTAAGTCAATGTAACCATTTTTTTAGTATAATTTTCAGATTTTTATACTATTGAATAAAGGGCAAAACCATGCTTTCAAAACGAATACAGACACTCTCTTCATCTATGACTATTGCGATTACAACACTGGCACTAGAGCTAAAAGCCGAAGGAAAAGATATACTCTCGTTCTCTCCAGGAGAGCCAGACTTTGACACACCTCAGGCTATCAAAGAGAGTGCCAAAAAAGCCATTGACAACGGACAGACAAGATATACAGCTGTCCCAGGGACACCTGAACTACTAAAAGCTGTTGCAGGAAAACTAAAAAGAGATAATAACTTGGAGTACTCAACTAAACAGATCCAGACCAATAATGGTGCTAAACACTCTCTATTTAATCTCTTTCAAGCTCTAATAGATGAGGGTGATGAAGTTATTATCCCTGCTCCATACTGGGTAACATATCCTGAAGTGGTCAAATACTCTGGTGGAAAATCTGTAATCATTGAGACAGATGATACAACTGGATTCAAAATCACTCCAGAGCAGTTAAAAGAGGCGATAACAGAAAAAACAAAAGCTCTCGTATTAACAACCCCATCAAATCCAACAGGTGCTGTCTATAGTAAAGAGGAGTTAGAGGGACTAGCAGAGGTTCTAAAAGGTACAGCCGTATTAGTCATATCTGATGAGATGTATGAAAAATTAGTATATGATGGCGTTAAGTTTACAGCAACAGCCTCTGTGTCAGATGATATGTTCCAACGAACTATTACCGTCAATGGTCTTAGTAAATCGGCGGCTATGACTGGTTGGAGATTTGGTTATCTTGCAACAGCACATACAGAACTAGTAGCTGTTATGAACAAACTACAGTCTCAAAGCACATCAAATATTAGCTCCATCACCCAAGCAGCAGCTATCACGGGACTAGATGGAACTATAGATGCAGAGGTAGAGGAGATGAGAGTAGAGTTCGAAGCTCGTCGAGACGAAGCAGTAGAGTTAGTTAACAAGGTAGATGGTCTCTCTGTGGCAAAACCAGATGGTGCTTTTTATCTATTTATAAATATCAAAGGTGTTACCAATGACTCAATGGAGTTTGCAAAGAGACTTCTTGAAGATGAGGGAGTAGCTATTATCCCTGGAATTGGCTTTGGTTCTGAGGGTTATATCAGATTCTCATTTGCTACGAATATAGAGAATATTCGTGAGGGTATTAAGAGGATAGAGAGGTTTATTAAGGCTAATTACTAGATATAGTAGAGTAGAATCTTAGATATTAATAGGTTTATGAGTCTTAAGATATAGTTGAATAGCATTAGTTACAAAACTCCTTAAGAGGAATAGACCAAAAGGATTAATTGATAATTTACAATTATCCTAACTAGTAAGCATGTATTTGTCAATCAATATATCTTCTAAATTAATATTATAAAAAATTCAAAAAATAAGCTAAAAACAATAAGTAATATTTTACAATACTATTTATAAATAAATTTCTTAACATATATATCATGATTCAACTAAAAGGAGTAGGAATGGGAAAAATACTAATTATTGGATTAGTAGTGCTATTATTTTCGAGTTGTTCCAAAACAAAAATTTCAAAACCTAAAAAGATTAGTAATAGAAACATAAAAATATCAACTGAAATGAGAAATGAACAGAGAGTAGCTTTAATTATAGGGAACAATGAATATAAGGGAAATTTATCCAAGCTAAGTAACCCTATTAATGATGCTAGAGCCATACGAGACATCTTAAAAACTAGAGGTTTTGAGGTCATGTATATAGAAAATACTTCGGAAAAAGCTATGAAAAAAAGTATAAAAGATTTTTTCCGTAAGATAAAAAATGGTGGAGTTGGAGTATTCTATTTTTCAGGACATGGTATAGAAGTTGATGGAGAGAACTATCTCATCCCTACAGATGCAGATATAAAAGAGAAAAGTGAAACCGAATCTGAGGCTATATCTCTAACAAAGATTACAAATAGAATGCAAAATACAAATAATAGATTAAATATTATTATCTTAGATGCGTGTAGAAATAGTCCCTTTAGTAGAGCTATGGGAAGTGGAGGATTGAGTAAAATTGAACCTAGAGGTCTCTTTGTCTCATACTCTACAGAAGCAGGAAAAACAGCAAGTGATGGCAGAGTTGGAGGAAATGGACTGTTTACCAAACACCTTATAAACTATATGAAAGTACCTGGATTAAATCTTACAGATATGTTTAAAAAAACAAGAGAAAGTGTCTTCATCGAATCAAATGAAAAACAATTTCCTGC
>NZ_JAACKB010000405.1 GCF_010892395.1 Sulfurovum sp. bin170 | reverse complement strand
TCGAATAAAAATCTAAAGATAAAATTTGTCATAAAAAATTCATAAAAATTGTCTATAATAGCTCTTTAATTTGATTTTAAAAACTATTAAATAAAATATAAACATAATATGTCCTATTAATAGAGTATTATTTAACAGAAGGATTTCATATGTCAAAAAAATTAAATTACTCTCTTCTCTATGTTGAAGATGAGGATTATATTCGTGAGGTGGTTGTCGAGTATCTTGAAGAGTTTTTCTCTACTATATATGAGGCTTCTAATGGAAAAGAGGCTTTGGAGATTTACTACGATAAACAACCAGATATTGTTATCACTGATATACGAATGCCAAAGATGAATGGTTTAACTTTTGCAAGAAAACTTAGAGAGAGAGATAAGAGTACACCCATTGTGATTACAACAACCTATGCTACGACAGAGTATCTGCTTGATGCTGTGGAGTTGAATCTGATTAAATATCTTCTCAAACCGATTGAAGAGGAGCGTCTTTTGGAGGCGATTAACCTCTGTGTGCATCAGATAGAGGAGAGTAGTCCATCTGTTGTAAATCTTAATTCACAATATAAGTATGATACCTATAATCAGACGCTAACTTTGGATGGAAAGATAGTTCCTTTTACTATGTCTCAAAGAAAGTTACTTGATATTCTAATTAAAAATAGACATCGTGCTGTATCTTATCAAGAGATAGAGGGTTATATCTGGGGGCGTGGAGAGATGAGTGAGTCTGCTCTTCGCTCTTTGGTTCATACTATACGAAGAGTAATCTCTAAAGATACTATACAGAATATCTCTAAGATAGGATACAAGATAAAACTTTATGAGTAACCCACTTAAGCTAAAACTCTCTCTTATCTCTCTACTCTTTATAGTCTCACTTTTTTTTTATAAAGAGCTTTTTTCAGTATATAGAGGAGCTATTCATCAGTTTGGGCAGATAGACATTATTATAGCATCCATCTGTTTTGGGGTCATCATCTCTGCAACTATATACAACCTATCTCTCTATCTATTCACTAAGCATAAGATACATCTATATTACGCTTTTGCTCAAATCTTTTCTCTTTTTTTTCTTATTAATTTAGATAGCCTTTTTATAGCACCTTTTGACGAGATATTTGGACTCAAAAGTTTTATGCTTTTCAATATGTCTCAGATATTTATGCTTATCTTCTCTATCCTATTTTTGGAATCTTTTTTTAAAACTTATCAGATAAAAGCGTTAAAGAGGTTAACTAGAATCATTCTCTATCTTGCCCTCTTTGATATAATTCTTACGCTCATATTCTCACACAGTATTATAACAACTTTGATACCTATATTTATCCCAATATGGTTAATTTTAAGTGAGGCATTTCGTCTTGCCAACAAAAGAGATCTTCCTTTCTGTTTTATTATGATAGGTTGGGGGATTGTACTTTTCACGGTAGTATTTGAATACACAGGTCTTCTTGCTCTCACAGGTGTCACTTTTCCTTTTTTACATATATCAATAGCTTTGGAGTCCATTATACTCTCTCTTGCTATCGCCTATAAATTTAAACTCTTAGAAGAGGAGAAAAAAGAGCAACAGACACTTCTACTTCAACAGTCCAGACTTGCACATATGGGAGAGATGATTAGTATTATTGCCCACCAGTGGAAACAACCTCTAAATTTTATCTCTTTTGGATTGATGAATATAAAAAGGCAGTTAAAAGGTAATGATAAAGGTCTCTCTGCTATCGAAAAGATAAATAAACAGATACAGTATATGTCCTCAACCATAGAGGATTTTAGAAACTTCTACAATCCAACAAAAGAGAAAGATGATTTTTTAGTCTCTACTACTTGTGAAAAATCTATAATGATTGCGACAAACTCACTAGACCTTATTGATATATCACTCAATCTTGAAGTGGTCAAAGATTTCAAGCTCTATGGCAATCGAAATGAGTTTCAACAGGTTATTCTCAACATTATCAACAATGCAAAAGATGCTTTTGACTCCAGAGAGATTGAGGATGCGAAGATAGAGATTGTGGTTGATAGACCAATGGTTACGATAACTGATAATGCAGGGGGAATTGATAAAAAATATCTTGAGAAGATATTTACAATGTACTTTAGTACCAAAAAGGGCAGTGATGGGATTGGTCTCTATATCGTAAAAGTTATTGTTGAAAAAGAGTTGGGTGGAGAGATAGAGGTAGAGAGTGATAGTAGGGGGAGTAGTTTTATACTATCTTTTCCGACCATTTAATAAATTTTAGGTCTATCCTCATCTTTTACAACTTCAAATTCTTCAACTCTCTGCTCTAGAGATAGGTTCAAATCATCACTATATTTTGCACGAACTACCTGCAATGAATCCATTTTTTCATAAAAACTATCTGCATATGATGGAGCATACTCTTTGCCATAAATAAAACCATAAGCAATATCAACAACATCAACAATTATAAATGAAGCAACACTATGTTTTAACACATTTTTCATTGTTAGATCTGTAATATTCTGTTCAGGAGGAAGAAGAAAATACTCTCCATCTGTTAAGTTTTTATCATTATAAATATCAAGTTCTCTAAAATATAATTTATCAAAAGGATCAAATACCAACAGATTATTATTTGTAGACCAAGTTGATGTATCATCATACTCGCACTCATCACTAAATTTAGGACAGTATCTTGAGGCTTCATTTGTTCCATTATTATCAAAAACTTGCTGATAACCCTCAGCTATAAAATTAATATTCCATGAGACTATCTGATCATCTTTATAAAAAAACTCTGGATATATGTTAAGAAAATCCGTAACACAATATCCTCTCTCTTCTGAAATTTGTAAAGATGAATTTTTACGATATAAGCTTAAAATTTCATTTGTCTTATCTAAATCCATCATACTTATCTTTAACAGAAAATCACTGCTGTTATTCTCTCTGCTTAAGTCAAAAATATGTGACTTGCTCATAAAAGGTGCTTCAGTAAAAGAGAAGAAGCTTAGATGAGCATACTCTCCTCTATTGGGGATATTTTCATAATATAGTGTTGTTCTGTCACTACCTATTAAAGAGGAGTAAAAAATATTATAATTCTCTTTTGACCATTTTATCGTTCTAATATACGATTCTGACTTCGTTGTAGAGAAAAACATATTTTCAATATCTGTATTATCCATCATTAAAGAGTATTCATAGTTACTATTTTCATCATAGTGAACAAATTCAATTGAACCAAAATAGAGACTCTTTCCGATAAGATTTTCTGCATTTATATTTGATATTTTTTTTCTGCTAACAAATTCTGTAAGTTCATCAACTATCTGTTTATCAAACAAAAATTTAAGAGTCTCTTTAGGAATTTTACATACCTTGTTGAGAGAAATATCTTTACAATACTCCTCTATTTTATCCATAGCACGATTTGCAATAGAGATATTAAATTTCGTCTCATCAAATTGCTTCTCTATAGTCCAAGTTATTGGCTTAATATCTTTATAGTAATTCTCATCTTCTATTCTTTCGACAGTAGTTTTCTCTTGTTCCCCTAGATATTCTCTAAACTCATCATCTCCAATGGTTATCACTTTGGGTATCTCTACATCTATTTTTGTAGGTATTTGTATAGATATTTCAGTTTCAGATGGACTATCTCCTCCTCCACAACCAAAAAATGATAAAATAAGGAAAACTCCCACAAATATATTTCTCATCTACTCACTTCTCCACAGGCTAATTTGAGGTAAATCCTCATCTTTAATAACTTCAAAAAGCTCTCTACTTTTGTCACATAAAAGAGCATCTAAATTATCATTATATTTTGCATAAACTAACTCTAATTCTCCTAATTTATCCATAAAATTTATATCATAGAGAACCCCTTGTCTAGTCTCGTCTAGTATGGTAAATTCACCTACACGAAGTTCTAAAATCTGTTGAGCTGTCATCTCTGCAATATCATATCCTAAAGGTAAGAGAAAATACTCCCCCTCTTTCAGATTACCATCCACAATCTTAAGCTCCTCAAAATTGACCTCGGCAAGAGCATCAAAAATAGATTCATCCTCAGCATCACTATACCATGTTGAGCTATCATAGAGTTGACACTCGCTAGATTCTGTATCACAATAAGTGGTAGCAAGTAGCAGACCATCTCCATCAAAAACCTCTTCTCTATTGAGTTTTTTATAAGAGTTTAAAAGAGTATTGGTCTGAGTAAATTTCTGCACACCCATCTCTTTTGTAAGTTTAATAAAAGAGGAGACCTGCTCTATAGCATCTCCAAAATTTGTCTCTTGCGACTCTATACTATTTAGTTTCACTATTGCTGTATCATTCTCATCATATTGATTGGTCAAACTAAAGAGTCTATTGGTTGATGGATAGTCTGCATTCCCTATAGTTCTATCATTTAGGTGCATACTCTCCTCTAGCTCTGGCTTATTATAGTATTGCAGTGTCCACGGAAAATCCAAACCACTCTCATATTTGGTAGTGATAGATGAGAATATAGTGTTCGTATCTTCCGACCACTTAATCACTTGTATTATCTTGGGTGCTTTTTTTGTATCATAAAAAGCTATCCTACCATTCAGACTGCTCATATCCATCTGTAGTGAATATTGATATGTGCTATTCTCATCATGCCTCATAAACTCAACAATACCAAAAAAGAGTTCCTCACCTTTTAAACTCTTGGTATCGCCATACTCAAATACATTAGGAACAAGAAGTTTTAGTTTGTCCAACACCTCTTGTGTTACAATCAAAGATAGCGTTCCTTTTGGTATTGTACATATCTTTTCAAAAGTTACATCTTTACACTGTTTCTCAATATCAGCTATAATATGATTTCCCAAAAAGAGATTTGATTTTATCTCATTAACAACAGCTTCAACTTCAGATATATACTCTTTAACCTTCTCATACCTTGTAGCATCTCCTTCTATTCTAGGTACTTTTATCTTCTCTATTTTTTTGCTATTGCTCACTTCACTTAATGCCTCTGGCATATCTACACTGATTTTCTCAGGTATCTGTAGCCCCTTTTCATCTTTTTTTGGTTGACTCATTAAGCCACAGCCTACATAGATAAAAAGTATAAATATTAAAACTAATTTATGTATCATGAAAATCCCCTCTTATAGTTTAATAATAAACTATATTATAACATTTCCCCTCATAAATAAATTTATTTTTTAAGTTTATTGTTATAAGTTTTTTGAGGTTGTAACTTATT
>NZ_JAACKB010000404.1 GCF_010892395.1 Sulfurovum sp. bin170 | reverse complement strand
CTTTAACCATCTTCCGACGCATATAAGCAATTTTGCTCTGCAACGGCAAATCTTTAGGGCAGTGGTCTTCACAAGCCAATAGGCTCATGCAACCAAAAATTCCCTCATCATCACCGATAAGTTCATAGAAATCTTCATCAGTTCGTGTGTCATGTGGGTCTATAGAAAATCGTGCTACACGATTAAGCCCAACAGCTCCTACAAAATCTTTTCTCATAATCGCTGTGGCACAACTAGCCACACACAACCCACACTCAATACATCTATCAAGTTCAAACACCTCATCAGCCACTTCAGGCTCAATTGGTTTCTCGATTTTCGATATATCGATCTCCTCATTGGCAACAATCCAACTATTGACCCTGATACTCATCTTGTCCATCCATGTACCAGTATCCACCGAGAGGTCTTTGATGAGATTAAATGTAGGAAGAGGAAGAAGCTCTATCTTGCCATCTTCAAAATCACTAGTCAAAGTTTTACAAGCTAGTTTTGGTTTTCCATTGATAAGCATCCCACACGCCCCACAGATTCCTGCACGACATACAAAATCTGAAGTCAAATCATGGTCGAGAGATGATTTTATCTTGGTTAATGCAATATAGAGAGTCATCCCTGGGGTCTCTTCTAATTTATACTCCTCAAAGGTAGGTTTCGAATTCTCATCAGATGGATTATATTTTAGTGCTGTTATGGTTATCTCTCTACTCATCTTCATCTCCTATTCTCTGATTTTTAGATTTATATTCAGGTTGCAACTCATACGGCATTAACCTCTCTTGGAGTTCATACCTATCACCTTGATACTCTGCTGTTATCCTGTCAACCTCATCTTGTCGTTTTTGGCTAAGTGGGTTTTCAAGAATCATCCCTTTTCGTCCATAACCTCTAAAAGCAGGGGGAATCTCCATCTTCATAATATCCAACTCTTCATACTTCAAAGTAGGCTCCAAATCATCCTCATTTTCCCAATAACTAATGGTTCGATTGAGCCAATTCTCATCATCTCTTTTGAGATAATCTTCTCTATAGTGAGCCCCTCTACTCTCTGTTCTATCTCTTGCACCTTTGGCAACACATAGTGCAACTTTTAGCATCATCGGCACTTTATACGCCTCTTCAAGCTCCTGATTTAGGAGTCTATGTTTTTTTGTAATGCTTATATTCTCTGTCTTTTTAAGCAGAACTTTCAGCTCCTCTACGGCATCTGTCAAATCCTTACCATTTCTAAAGATACCAACTTTCTCTTGCATAATGAGTCTCATCTTATCTTTGATGTCATAGATATTTTCATCTCCATCAAGCTTTAGCAGGTCATCGAGGTATCTGTTCTGCTTATCTATCTCTTTCTGAACAGAATCTATACAGAGCTTAATCTCAACATTTTTACAAAAATCTGCAAAATAGTTACCCACAATCATACCTGCCACGACTGCTTCACTCACCGAGTTTCCACCAAGTCTGTTAAATCCGTGCATATCCCAACAAGCAGCCTCACCAGAAGAGAAAAGCCCTTTTATATTGACACTCTCTCCTTTTGGCGTGGTTCTAATTCCACCCATTGAGTAGTGTTGCATTGGAAGGATTGGCATCCAACCTTTTTCACCCTCATCTGCTGGGTCGATTCCGTTAAAAGTATGGCTAATATCTTGAACATCTCGAAGATTCTTCTCTATATGAGCTCTACCCAAAATTGAAATATCAAGCCATAGATGCTCACCATAAGGGGAAGGGACACCTTTACCTTTTTTGATATGCTCCAATATTCGTCGGCTTACAACATCTCTACTTGCCAAATCCATCTTCTCAGGTTCATAATCAGGCATAAACCGATAACCATCTTTGTCTCTTAGAACTCCACCGTCACCTCGACAACCCTCGGTAAGCAGAATTCCAGATGGAACAATAGGTGTTGGGTGAAACTGAATCGCCTCCATATTGCCCATATATGCTCCAGCATTAATAGCAATTGCGTGACCTGTACCTTTACAGATAGTGGCGTTGGTTGACTGTTTATAGATTCGTCCATATCCACCTGTGGCAATCATGGTTCCTTTTGCTACATACGCAGTCAATCCACCATTTTTGAGGTCACGAACAATTGCACCATAACACTGTTCATCTTTCATTATTAGAGAGATAGCCTCTTTTTTATCCTCTATAACAACACCTAGTCTCAACGCCTCATTGGCAACAGCATAGAGCATTGTGTGACCTGTAGCATCGGCAGTATAGCAGGTTCTCCACTTCTTGGTTCCCCCAAAGTCTCTGGCATTAATCAGCCCATGAGCCTCATCTTTCTCTGTGATAATAGTCTTCTTAGTATTAATTACAACTTCTCTATTACCTTTTTCTATACGACTCCAAGGCACACCCCATGCGGCCAACTCACGGATTGCTTTTGGGGCAGTATTGACAAACATTCTTGCCACCTCTTGGTCACATCCCCAGTCACTACCTTTTACCGTATCTCCAAAGTGAACATCCTCATTGTCCCCCTCTCCCATAATAGCATTTCCAAGGCTAGACTGCATCCCCCCTTGTGCGGCGGCTGAGTGTGACCGTTTGACTGGAACCAAACTTATAACTATAGTATCTAACCCTTTTGCACCAGTAGCAATAGCTGAACGAAGTCCTGCCAATCCACCACCAATAATTAGTGCATCTGTATATTTAATTTGCATTTTTCACCTCTACTTGTGGATTATACTTCTCTCCATAATTGGCTTGATGCTCATATCCTATTTTCATATATGCAATCAGTGTTGCCACACCAAGAGTCAACATAACACCACTCAAAATCCATTTTGCTTTTTTTAGCTTTTTTCTGCTCTCTTTTGCATTTCCATTCTCAAACCATCCCCACTTAACACTTAGTCTGTAAAGTCCAATTGCACCATGAAATTCAACAGCCACTAGTAATAGAATATAGAGTGGCCACATCAAATCGCTATAAACTCTATCAGCAGAGGCAAAAGGTCCAATATTTGCAGGATTCGTTAATATAATATATAGGTGAACAGAACCCAAGAAAAATAGTGCAAAACCTGTAATAATCTGAATAATCCAAAGTTTAGTATCATCATGATTCATCAAAGCAGAATGAGTCTTTAGGCGAAGAACCTCTCTATATGAGATTGGGAATTTTCTCATAGCTAAAAAAGCATGAGATATAAACACTATAAATACAATGGCTATTGAAATAAAGACAGGAATTGGGGTTCCTCCTTCAAAAATAAAACTAAGTTCAAAAGCTTTGGTAACACTTAACATAAAATCTTTACTGATAAGTATTGTGGAGACAAAAAGCATGTGAAATATCATAAAAATGGCT
>NZ_JAACKB010000403.1 GCF_010892395.1 Sulfurovum sp. bin170 | reverse complement strand
ATAAACAGCCCATAGACATAAGCACTAATCGCTATTTTTTTCATAAAATCTCCTAAACGCAATTTGAAAAAGTATACCACACCCAAGAAGAATATACCAACCTACAGTTGAGTAGAATGTCCACTCCTCTATGGAGCCAAAAAATAGAAAATAGGAGTGCAGGGAGACATTAATCGCAGTGACTACAATCCAAATGAGATGAGTCTTCTCTAGGTAGATTCTTTCGGTATTATCTAGTTTTTTAAATTTTCCAATATATTTGATAAGAAAATACTCTTTTGTCACCTCTGCATAGATAAAGGCTAGAAAAAATAGGGTTGAGAGGGTAAGTGGAAAACTTTTTAGTACTAAGATACTATTTTGTTGTATTGAAATAAATCCAATAAGGATTAAAATTATAGGTTGAAAAGATGTTTTCCAAGAGAATTTTTTGAGAGAAAATAGTAGCCAAACACTACCCAATAGGGTAAAAAAGATACCTAGTTCGGTTATAGAAAACCAATCTTTTCCTAAAAAAATAGTTAGGATATAGATTAGAACAAGTATCAAAACTATCTATTTTAGATTATTCTTCACAACATCTATAAGTTGCTGAATTGTTTTTGTATTTTCAATCTCTTTGTTATCTACATCTATATCAAAAACATTATTCATCGTAACAATTAGGTCAATAGCATCCAAGCTATCAAGTCCTAACTCATCATAGAAAGATGCCTCTCTTTTAACCACCTCTTCTTCTACCTCAAACTCCTCTATTAAAACTTTTTTTATCTCAACAAGAATCTCTTCTTCACTCATCTTATATACTCCAAGAAATTTTAAAGAGATTATAGCAGAAAAACTTTTATCTAAATTCATTTTTTCAATATTGGTTAATAAAATTAATATATAATTTCAGAAGATTATGTAAAATATTCTAAAAGAATATCCTACACAGTGGTTCAATTTTTATAAATTTTGGGAGAGTCAATGGAAATAGTAGTAAATGGTGAAAAAATCAGCCTTAGTGATATTACAAAAGCGAGTAGCGTTAAGTTATCTGATTCAGATGAGTTTCAATCAAGAGTAAACAAGGCACATGATTTTTTGGTTTCTGAGATAAAAGATGGCAAACCAATCTATGGTGTCACTACAGGTTATGGTGAATCAGGTAAGAACTATCTGCTGTTTGAAGAGTCAAAGATACTACAGACAAATCTCTTTAGATTTCACGGTTGTGGTGTGGGTAAAAATTTGGATGAAGATGAAGCTTTCTATATGACACTTATACGGATGATTAGTCTCTCAAAAGGCTACTCTGGCATTAGTTTTAATCTACTAAAAAGATTAGAACTTCTTATCAATGAGAGAATACTTCCAGTTGTTCCAGAGCAGGGGTCTGTGGGTGCAAGTGGTGATTTGACACCATTATCATATTTGGCGGCGACTATTGCAGGGGAGAGAGAAGTCTACTATAGAGGTGAGATACGAAAAACTATAGATGTCTACAGTGAGTTGGGTATTGAGCCGTATGAGCTACAGCCAAAAGAGGCATTGGCTATTATGAATGGTACGGCTACTATGAGTGCAATAGCTACCAATAGTATTAAAAAATTTGAGAACTTCCTCCACGCTTATAGCTCTTTTATAGCAGGTATATTTGAGCTACTTCAAGCAGATGATACACCACTGCAACCACTTGTTCATGAGGTTAAGCCATTTGAGGGGCAGATTGCTATTGCCAAGGAGATTTTGGCAAAACTAGAGGGGACAAAGCTTACTCATTCGAGAGAGGAGCGATACAATGATTTTTTTAACAATGAGACCTTAAATATCCAAGATAGATACTCTATCAGATGTACACCACAAGTTCTAGGAGTTGTACTAGACAATATCACTGTATCTAAAAATTGGATAGAGACAGAGATAAATGCTGTCAATGATAATCCTGTGATAGATGGTGAGAATAGAAAAATATACACAACAGGTAACTTCTACGGTGGATATATTGCTCACGCAATGGACACACTAAGAATAAGTGCAGCCAATGTAGCAGATTTACTAGATAAACAGTTTGCTATCTTGGTTGACCACAAATACAATCGTGGTCTAGGAGAGAACCTAAAACTAAGTGACAAAAACTACTTCCACGGATTCAAAGCGATGCAGATAACTCTTAGCTCACTATCTGCTGATGTGATGATGAATATCACTCCTGCCTCTGTATTCTCGCGTCCAACAGAGTCTATGAACCAAGACAAAGTAAGCATGGGAACCACTGCGGCTATTCACTTTAAAAACCAGTTGCCAAATCTTGAAAATATGTTGGCTATTGCGATGATGGGTCTTGCACAAGCTGTTGATATACGAGAAAAAAAGGGTATCTCTCCACATCTTGAAAAAGTTTATAATGCGATTAGAGAAGAGGTGGCACCTCTTGTGGAAGATAGACGGATGGATTTTGATATTGGGAAAATTAAAGCGTTAATCAATAGTGGGAGACTAGCATAAGCTAGTTGTTCCCATCCTCCGAAGTATCATGATGTATCTCTGCCACATGACTGCTAATATTAAACTCAATTCGACCCAAACCTCTATAGTAGTAGGTACTTCTAAATCTATCAGAGCCAAAGTAGAAAGGGTTAAATGCTTTTTTGGTTACTTTTCTGGTAACATCATTTGGTTTACCAAGTAGAGCAACAACCTCTTTTGAACTCATCCCTTTCTGGATATATGAAAAACTACCACTGCTTTGACTCTGATGGGTTGTTGAGGTGACTTTTTTTTGGATGTGACCTCTTTTTTTATCCACTTTTACATTTCTATCTACTCTTTTTCTGATGTCTCTCTCTAGGTTTTTAACCCATTTGTTGTAAGTGGAGTGGATGCTCTCATCAGAGCTATCATAGTCTAAGTTTTTGCTCTCTACATGTTGGATATTGAAAACAGAGGTGTCAAAAGTGATTTTGATTTTAGCCATTAGCTCTCTACGGTTGTAAGTTCCCAGATAGATATGAGGTGAGACCTTTTGAGGAATCCAACCTCTACCGACCAGAGAGTCTTTGACAGCTTTGTCTACTTGTGCTAGTGTTGGGGTGTTTGCGATTTGTGATACAGGTGCATTGGGTGCAGTATAGATAGCAGGGGTGCTACAGCCTACGATAAATAGGGTAGATAGTGTTATGGTAAGTGTTGAAAGTTTTGATTTCATTGTTGTCCTTTTTTAGTTTTTTACATTTATATTTTTCTATCCTTCATATCTCATGAAAAGTAGTTTACACTTGGAACCGATGGCTTTAGCCTCGACCACTATTTTAGGCGACTAAAGTCTGCGTTTCCTAAAAAGTGTAAATTACTTATAAAGGATGCCCTATATTTTAGAAAATATCAGCGAGGTATTTATCCCACCAAATGCAAAGTTGTTGTTCATTACAAACTTGATATTCTCATCACGGTGTTCTAGTATATAATCAAGATTGGCACACGCCTCATCGACCTCATCCAAGTTTCTGTTGGCAGGAATTAGCTTCTCATTGAGAGCCATCATAGAGATAATAGACTCCACGACACCACATCCACCAAGGAGATGTCCCATATAGCTTTTGGTACTGCTTATCGGTGTCTTGTTGCCAAAGATAGAGTGAGTAGCGTGTGACTCCTCTATGTCTCCTTTGAGTGTAGCCGTTGCGTGAGCGTTAATGTAGCCTATCCTGTCTGGAGTTAGATTTGCATCTGCAAGTGAGAGTCTCATAACACTGCTCATGCCCTCTCTTGATGGTGTAGTGAGGTGGTTGCCGTCACATGTTGTTGCGTAGCCTTTTAGCTCTGCGTAGATTTTTGCTCCCCGTTTTTTTGCGTGTTCATACTCTTCGAGAACAAGCGTTCCTGCACCCTCACCGATGATGAGTCCATCTCTGTTTTTGTCAAATGGTCTAGGAGTGAATTGAGGCTTATCATTATATCCAGCACTTGATGCACCTATAACTTCAAATACCCCCTCTGAGAGATAGTGAAGACCCTCTGCACCACCTACAAACATAATATCACTCATGCCATATTTGACAGACTCATAACCTGCACCTATCGCTTGGGATGATGAGGTACAAGCCGAGCAAGTTGGGATGGAGCGACCTTTTATACCAAAGAGAGCAGCGAGATTTGCACCGATGGTGTGACTCATAGCTTTTAGGAAAATCATAGAGTTTTGTCTCTTGAAGTTCTTGTTGGTATATACAGAAGTTATCCACTCCATTAGCGTCTCGTTTGCACCCATTGTAGAGCCAAATGAGATACCTGTTCGGATATTTTGAATCTCTGATTGTTCTAAGCCACTATCATCTATAGCTGTCTGCATACTTCTAGCTGTCATCTGTGCAACTCTACCCATAGAGCGACGATATTTTCTCGGAATATCATTGAAGTTTTGTTCTGCGACGGGTGCGGCGATAAGTGTAACCATATCCTCCATCTCTTGGCTCCAACTCTCAATGATTTTTACACCACTTTTTTTTTGAATAATATTCTCTTTTAGCGTAGCTATATTATCACCAAGTGGAGAGAGAAACCCAATACCTGTTACAACTACGCGTCTCATCGAACCATCCCTCCACTGATGTTAATGGTCTCTGCCGTCATGTAGGTGTTGGTCGATGCAAAATAGACAGCATGTGCTACCTCTTTTGGGTCACCATATCTTCGTAGTGGGATGCTTTTTGCTATGGATTTATCTAAATCTTTGGTCATCTCCGATTCAATTAACCCAGGGGCGACGCAATTGACACGAATCTTGTATCTTCCCAATTCAAGAGCCAAACTTTTTGTAAATGAGATAATCGCCCCTTTGGATGCAGAGTAGTTGGTCTGTCCAGCATTTCCTACAATTCCTGATACTGATGAGATATTGATAATAGCACAGTTTTTCTTTTTGATGAGCTTTGGAAGTAGGGCTTTTGTAACTCGAAACATTCCGTTTACATTAATATCCATCACATCCTCCCACTCCTCATCTGTCATCCAAAAGAAGAGGTTGTCTTTTGTTATGCCAGAGTTGTTTACAAGTACATCTACCTCTATCTCTTTAAGTTTTTCGTTTACACTCTCTCTGTCTCGTATATCAAAGGTTAAAATCTCTCCACAATTATCAATCTCTTTTAAAATTGTTTTTGCTTTCTCCTCGTTGCTGTTATAGTGGATATAGACAAAATATCCTTGCTTTGCAAACTCTTTTACAATCGCTTCACCTAGTGAGCCTGTAGCACCAGTTACTAAAACTTTTTGCATTTTTT
>NZ_JAACKB010000402.1 GCF_010892395.1 Sulfurovum sp. bin170 | reverse complement strand
TGTAATATTTTCTTTATAAAAATTAAAGGTGCGATGGCAATCGCACCCTACGGAGATTATTAATGAATAGTAATGAAATCTACATGACCCTAGCCATAAAAAAAGCATGGCAATACCAACTTCGAACTTACCCAAATCCAGCTGTTGGGGCATTGGTGAGTTGCAATGGTGAAATCATAGCTATAGAAGCCCATCAAAAAGCAGGAACTTCTCATGCTGAGGTCTTGGCACTGCTTGAAGCCTATAAATTTATCTCAAAACAAGAATTTTCGTTTGATAAATTTGACTCTCACAAAGCCCATGAATTTTTATATTCATTGCCTAAAAACTTCTTCTCCAATTGTACTATCTTTGTAACCTTAGAGCCGTGTTCCCATAGGGGTCAGACCCCCTCTTGTGCTTCACTTTTGGCTCATATCAGACCCAAAAAAGTTATTATAGCTACTCTTGACCCTATCAAAGGGCATGGTGGTGGTTTGGAGAGATTGAGGGAGCAGGGGATAGAGGTTGAGACCTCTGTTTGTGAAAAAGAAGCATTGGAACTTTTAGAGCCATTTTTGATTTGGCAGAAGAGGGCTTTTGTGCTTTTTAAGATAGCTCAAACATCCAATGGTAAGATTGGTGGGGGGTATCTAAGCTCTAAAGAGTCGCTTAGGCATGTGCATCAGTTTCGTGCTGTCTGTTCTCTTATGATGATTGGTGGCAATACAGTTAGAGTTGATAGACCTACTCTTGATTGTCGGTTTACAGGTGATAATGCACCTGATATTACTATCTATTCAAAAGAGGATAATTTTGATAGAGAGATAGCTCTATTTTCTATTGAGGGTCGAGAGGTGAAAGTCACAGATAAATTAGAAGATTTTGATAAACCATCTTTTATATTTGTAGAGGGTGGGGCAGGGATGTTAAATGCTCTTCGAGATAAAATTGATTGGATTTTACAGTATCAGACTCCAAAACTATCTTCTCATAACTCCTCTTATGAGGTTAATTTAGATTTGGAGTTTTTGTATCAAGATAGAAGAGGAGTTGACCTATTACTTTGGAACAGGGTTACCTAAAATATGGTGTAGGAACATTATCTGTGCGTATATAGGTGCAAAGATATTTAGTATCGGTATATAGTTAAATAGAGATGCAATCATAGCTATTAGTGTTGATTTTTTGTTTCTCTTTTTTAGAAGCTTTTTATCATTTATAAATAGTCCACCTACATCATATACTGTTGGTGCTTTTAGTAGTATAGACCATAGATAAAGCATAAGAACTTGACCTAACACAGGAATGAATGTAAAAGGAAAGAGGATAATAAATAGTACAATAAAAATTCCAATAGATTTGAGAGTTACAATAATCGAACCCATAATAGGTACAGAGTATATATCTCTATGTTTGGGATAGTGCTTTTTAGCCAAAGAGATTAGAAGGCTCTCTGAAAACAGAGATGTTAGTATGGATATAGTGATAATAATCATGGTATATCCAACAAATGGAGTAGCTATATATGCAACTGTATCTTGCGCCCATTCCCATGGAATCCATGAGAGATAGGATGTTACGAAGTTTTCAAACTCTTCCCAAAAACTCCATAGTATGGTAACCCATATCAATATAGAGCTTATACCTATTGTGAAGATAAATGTTAAGACTCTTAGGCTTAGAATGTCTCTTGTCGTTTTTCCAATGGTTTTGTGCATTTTATTCCATTTTTTAATATGGATTATAACTACTAAATCTTAAATTTTATCTATTTTGATATAGAGCCTAGCATACCCCTGATAGCTGATTGAATATCAGCAGGATAAACTACAAATTTAGCATTAGGAGATGTAGTCATCTTCTCTAAAGTATTGATATATCTATCTCCAAGCAAGAACATAGCAGGTAGTTCTTTGCCATCTGTTGCTAGAGCAATCATTTTCATAGCTTTAGCAGATGCTTCTGCTAGAGCTACTTGTGCTTGTGCTTCTAGTTTAGCTGCCTCTAGCTCTCCTTGTGCCTCTAATATCGCTGCATTTTTATTACCCTCTGCTGTGGTTTCTATGGCTCTTCGCTCTCTTTCGGCTGCTGCTTGGCGTTCCATCGAATCTTGCATTGAGCCACTTGGGTTGATATCTTGAATCTCTACAGATTTAACCGTCACTCCCCAATCTGCCACATCATCTATGATACTATCTTTTAGTCTAGCTTTTATCGTCTCACGATTTGAGAGTGCTTCATCTAGTGCCATTTCTCCAATAATAGACCGTAGAGTGGTCATAATAAGACTAGAGATTGCTAATTTGAAGTTTTCAACGCCATATATAGCATCTTTTGGGTTGGTAACACGCACAAAAGCGATGGCATTGGTACGGATAACGGCGTTGTCTTTGGTGATTACCTCTTGTTGAGGAATGTCCATGATGATGTCTCGTGTAGAGATTCTAGCTCTTACATCTTCTATAAATGGGATAATGAGATTTAGCCCAGGGGTGAGCGTTTTACTGAATTTTCCTAGTTTCTCCACAACCCACTCTTCGCCTTGGGGGACAATTTTGATTCCTTTGTATAGAGTGACAATGAGACCGATGAGTAGTATGACTAATATATTTAAAGCTTCCATTTTAAATTCCTTTTATTCTATTTTTTTGGAACCGATGGCTTTAGCCTCGCTAGTTCGGGTGTAAACACGCCGATTCCGAAAATTCAGTATTGTATATAAGGAACCGATGGCTTTAGCCTCGTTTTGTTCGGGACTGAAGTCTCCGATTCCAAGTGTTTTAAATCTCTTCAACCTCTATGAGTTGACCTTTTACCTCAATAATCTTGACGCGACTTGTCAAGCTAATATCATGATTAGCAGTAGCATGCCAAATGGTATTACCCAAAACTGGTCTATCAAATTTAACTTTTCCTCTACCATAAGCAGATATTGGCTCCTCTATAGTTCCTCTAGTCTTTAGTGAGTAGTTGGATTGTCCAGAGTTCTCTACGCTTTTGTCTCTTAGATATTTGAACCATATCGCAATAGAGACTAGAGATAATAGCATCCATATTATAAGCTCTATCTCCAAAGTTAAAGGATAGAAAAAAACTATTGCCCCTACAATAATGGCCGCAACTCCCAATCCAAGCATAAAAAATGTGCCTATAAATATCTCAACAGTAATAAGCAAAATACCAAATATAATCCAGTGCCACCAGAGTAGATTTTCGGTTAAAAATTCTAACATAATATCTCCAAAATAAATATAATTCGTTAAAGTATATTATACCCATAATTATTTTAAGTGTATAAGCAACCTTACGCTATAATCGCGAAATTTTTTAAACAGTACAAGGAAAACGATGGAACATTTAAATGTATATTATGATAAAGATTGTAACTTAGATATTATTAAATCAAAAACAGTGGCAATGATTGGTTTTGGTAGCCAAGGACACGCACATGCGGAAAACTTAAGAGACAGTGGTGTTGATGTTGTTATTGGTCTAAGAAAAGATGGTAGCTCATGGGCAAAAGCAGAGGCAAAAGGTTTTGAAGTATTAACTCTTGAGGAGGCATCTGCAAAGGGTGACATTGTTATGATTTTACTTCCAGATGAGAATCAAAAAGAGATTTATGAGGCACAGATTGCTCCACACCTAAAATCAGGTGCGATTATCGCATTTGGTCACGGTTTCTCTATTCACTATGGTAGAATTAACCCTGCATCAGACATCAATGTAATGATGGTAGCTCCAAAAGCTCCTGGTCACACTGTAAGAAGTGAGTTTGTAAGAGGTGGTGGGATTCCTGACCTTATTGCTATCGGAGCTAACCCAAGTGGAGATACCAAAGAGGTTGCTCTATCTTACGCATCAGCTATTGGTGGTGGACGAACAGGTATTATCGAGACTACATTCAAAGATGAGACAGAGACTGACCTTTTTGGTGAACAAGCAGTTCTTTGTGGTGGTATCACGGCACTTATTCAAGCTGGTTTTGAGACTCTTACAGAAGCAGGATATCCACCAGAGATGGCATATTTTGAGTGTCTTCATGAGACAAAACTTATTGTTGACCTTATCTTTGAGGGTGGAATCGCAGATATGAGATACTCTATCTCAAACACAGCTGAGTATGGTGATATGGTAAGTGGACCAAGAGTTATTAACGAAGAGTCCAAAAAAGCTATGAGAGATATTCTTAAAGAGATTCAAAATGGTCAGTTTGCAAAAGACTTTGTGCTTGAAGGTCAAGCTGGTTATCCTAGAATGAATGCTGAGAGAAGAAATCTAAAAGAGACTCAACTGGAAAAAACTGGTGAGAGACTTAGAGATATGATGCCTTGGATTAAAGCAAATAAGATTGTAAATCAAGAGACTAACTAATATTGGACTTTTTGGAATCGGAGACTTCAGTCCCAAACAAAACGAGGCTAAAGCCATCGGTTCCTAAATATTTTTTGTGGGTAGAGATATCCACACTAGACAAATAAAATAGCTAAACGAATCTCATTATAACTCACCTCTCTATTTAGCCCATGAAAAACCTCTTGTAGTTTAAGCCTTCCCTCTTCTGTAAAATATTTCTCATTTTTTGTTGCCTTTATTTTTTTTATATTACTTATAGTAATCTCAAAATTTTTTGAATCTAGTTTGAATTTTGATAAGTCTAAAGAGCTATCTTGTTTTTTTAATTTACTTAGGTGACCAACAATCGTCTTCTCTGTCACACCTCTAGCTTTTGCTATCTCTTTGATGCTATCTACTTTGTCGATAAGATTTTTTGTCTGTATATGTGTAGGAATTTTTTTATCTTTTATAGCAAATTTTCTTTTTCTATCATCTCTAATATTAGACTCATCAATCGTCCCTCCAGATGCCAAGATATGATTTCTCTGTATCTTGTCAAGATTCAAAAACGCCTCTACCTCTTTTTTGGCTCTTTGTGAAGCAGATTTGATTCGGTCATCTATTTTTAGAATTAGTGGGTCTACCGTTAGTGCCATATCATTTAATCCCATCAGCCGTAGCCCATCAATATTTTTTATTCGTGATAGTGCAACATACCCTTGACCCACTTCAAAGGTTCTACCCAAGTCTATCTCTGCAGCGTCAAGTGTCATCCCTTGTGATTTGTGGATAGTGATAGCCCATGCCAGACGCAGTGGAACTTGGGATATTGTAGCGATTATCTCTCCATCTTCATTCTCTATAGACCACTCATCAAGACCTACGAAAATTTTTTTTCCTGATGAGGTTTTGACAATAGGCATTCCATCACTTTTGCTAAAACCAACTACCACACCTGTGGTTCCATTTACATACCCCTGTTCTAGACTATTTTTGATAAAGATAACAACAGCACCTTTTTTCAGACTTAAGTTCTCTAGAACAAGAGATGAGTTGAATATCTTCTCTATATTTTTCTTTGACCCTCTTGAAATGTGACTATAATCTCTAGGTGGAAGAGTTATCTTTTCAAGTTCGAGACTATTGATTCTATCTACATCAAGATTGTGTGTATATAGTCTGGTGGGTTTATAGTCTGTATTAAGCTCACGCAGATGTCTATCGTTTAGTATCTGATATGAGAGTTCACTGATAACTCCTCTTCGTATATCATCAAGTACCCTTATTAGTTTGTCATCATCTTGTCTAAATTTCACCTCTAAGTAACAGGTTCTAAAGTCCAAATCTCTCCAAGATGGAGACTGCCAAGCAAATCGTTTCTCTTTTGGTACTTTGGAGATAGGAGGAAGCTGAAAAAAATCACCAGAAGCGATAACCTGAACACCTCCAAAAGGTTTAGACGAGTTTTTGAAAGCTTGAAGCACTCTATCCATAGATGAGAAGAGCTCAGGAGAGACCATCGAAATCTCATCTATAATCAATATATCAAGTGCATTAAAGCGTGTGCGTAGGTATTTTCTCTGTAGTAGCACCTCAATAAATCCATCTTCCACAACCTCACGAATCCCTATACCAAAAAAGGAGTGGATAGTTTGACCCTTTAGATGAGAGGCAGCTATCCCTGTGGGTGCGACGATAGCAGGGATGACTTGTCGCTCTTTTAGGTATTGGATATACTGGTTTAGCAGATAAGTTTTTCCTGTACCTGCTGAACCTGTGATAAAGACATTAAATCCCGATTTTAGGATATTTAGAGCTGTTGCCTGTTCCATTTTTGATACCTTTTAGATTATATTCATATTCTATCTGTTTATTCTTGTTGTTATCGAAAATATATCAGATTTCTTGCAAAACTCATTTGGAATCGGAGACTTCAGTCCAATGCCAATGAATTAGCGAGGCTGAAGCCATCGTTTCCTTATATGCAATCCGCATTTTTGGAATCGGCGTGTTTACACCCGAACTATTTGGTTCAAAAAAAGCTTAATTCATTGGCATTTGACTTCAGTCCCGAACATGACAAGGATAAAGCCATCGTTTCCTAGTTTTGCAAGAATCTAAATCAAAAAATCGTAGAAAAATCCACTTCTGTACTACACTCATCAGAAAGCTCAAATTTATAACTATCCTCTTTAGTAGCTTTCTTCATAAGCTTATACTTACCACCAACAAGTCTAAATATATCGCTTATCTCCAAATTTGGCTCAACTATAATATAGAACTGCACACCCTCTCTCTCGTATAGTTTCATCTTTGTAGTTACATCTTTGAGTGCTGTTGATTTTGATAGTACCTCAACAATAAGTGGTGGGGTTTTTGAGAAAAATTGTTTTCTTATATCTTCACAAAAGAGTGCTACATCAGGTTGCACCACGGTGCTATCATCTATCTTCCAATCCACTGGGGCTATATAGACTTCACAACTTTTATCAGAACACACCAAGTTTCTATCAAGCTCTCTCCAAAAGTGAACTACTACTCTTTGATGTTTTGGATATGGAGCAGGAGCCATTGCGTAGGGTATACCATCTATAAGCTCCCAACGCCCCTCCCATTTTTTGTAGTCTCTGTATTTGTAGTATTGAAAATTTTCATATTGTAGAGCTTCCATATTATGGCTCCTTTTTGCCCTATTATACTGTAATTTTTTAAACTTTATGCTATTATCCAATATTCAAAAATATTGGAGAAATCATGAGTAAACTGAAATCATTTCTGGAGAGTTATCGGCTTATTATATATGCATTTGTGATAGGTTTGGCTTTTTATTTTTTGGCACTATATGCCTTTTCAGATGTTCA
>NZ_JAACKB010000013.1 GCF_010892395.1 Sulfurovum sp. bin170 | reverse complement strand
TAACCAAAAGAGACCTTTTAGTATCACCTGTGAAAAGTGTCTAAAAACTTTTCCATTTTTCATATTAAACTCCTCTGCATTCCTAAAAATATCAACCTCTCATCAAAGATAGCTCCCTCAAAAAATGAGCTTAGAAACTTACCATCTCCACCTGTTATATAGAGCTGTTTGGTATTTTTATGTTTATCTATTAAACCTCTTTCAAAATTAGGAAACGATGGCTTTAGCCTCGTTATATTCGGGGCTGAAGCCTCCGATTCCAAGAAGTTTTGCAAGATATTTATTATAGCTTTAATAGAGTTAAGAATACCATAACTAATTCCATCTCTAGTTCCCACTGGCAATAGATTTAAATCTATCTCTCTATCTAGTTCTATTTTGAGAGCAGGAGAGATACTGGCATAAGCATCTATATAGGCTCTCAAACCAAGAAGTAAGAACCCTCCTTGATATACCCCCTCCTCTACCACATCCACCGTAATTGCTGTTCCAGCACTTACAAAAATTCCATTGGGATAAGAGAGGCAGAGAGCTTTTCTGTCTATGCCCATTGTCTCATACTCATTTTTTATTCTAATTTTGTCCGATATATCTGTCCAGTTTTTTAAACTATTTAATCGCTCTTTTAGTTGATGTTTGACGGTTATATATTTTAATTTTTTATCTGCATACTGCTCTATCGCTTCTTGGTGTGAGAGGTGGATTACCTCTTTTCCATTATAGATGTGTATTCGGGTGTTTCCTATATCGGCTAGTAGCATAAATCTCAACTCTTTCTTTTGATTCTAACTTTTTTAGGAGCAAATAGCTCCAAAGCCTTAGCAACCATAGGCTCATTCAAGATATTTCTCTCATCTTTCTCTTTTGCTGATTCGGTATTACCTGCATCAGGAGCTACACAAGAGTTTCTCATAAACTCCTCCTCTATAGGCTGATTTAGAATCTCATCTTCTATCATGGAGATAGGCTCTTCAATGCTTTCAGCTATTTTTATTATAGGCTTAGGAGGGTAAATCCTTTGAGATATTTTTAATCTTGGTCTCATAACCGAAGATTTCCTGCACAAACATACGGATAAGACCCCAGTTGTTTTTTAGGAGAGTTTTCGCTTCTCCACTTGCCGTAGACTCCCATGTGAGTCTGTTATTCTCAAAAGAGTCATAGGCTATATATCTCTTGAAACACTCACCCAATTGATAGTCTCTATCGTAGAGTTTATCTACTAGAGATTTAAAAATTTTTGCTCCTTTATCTATGGGCTTTTTTTCTTCTGTCGGCTGGATAGGAGGTGTTATAGTTATAGCTACCTTTTCAATTGATTTAATAATCGGTTTTATTTTTTGTTCAGAGGGTAGACACATGGGTCTACCCCTACGGGATTCCTCTGTGGGGGGTGTTATCTCTACTTCACTCAACTCTTTTTTTGTAGTTCTTATCATGCCATCTATATCTTCTGTCTGTAGTGACTCTATCATCTTAAATAGAGTCACTAATAGGACAAACTCGCCATCACTTCCGATACTAAGCAGGGTTTTGGAGTCAGCCAAGACTCTAAAAAATCGTTCTATAATCATCGGTGCAAGTTGGTGAGAACCACTTAATAGAATCTCTTTGAGATAGAGCATCAGTTCATCAATAATCATCTCAGCCTCAAATTCACTCGCCATAGAGATAAACTCTAAAATTCCTGCTCTATCTTTAGCTAAAATCTTATCTATCAGCCCCTCAAGCTGTGAGGGTTCTATAATCCCTAACATCTTAGTGACAGTAGATATATCAATGAAATTTTTGGAGTAGACAATAGCTTGGTCAAGAAGTGTCAAAGCATCTCTGACACTACCAGCCCCAGACCTTGCGATAATATCAATTGCATTTTTCTCATACCCAACTCTTTCAAGATTTAGAATATGTTCCAAATGTCGCTCTAGTACAGGTTGAGCAATTTTTCTAAATCTAAAGTGCTGTGTTCTACTCAAAATCGTAGCAGGTAGTTTCAGAGGGTCAGTTGTTGCGAGGATAAACTTAATAAATGAAGGAGGCTCCTCTAGGGTTTTTAGCAAAGCATTAAATGCTGGAGTAGTCAACATATGAACCTCATCAATAATAAAAATTTTATATCGAGCCATTGCAGGTTTATACTTTGTATGCTCTATCAACTCTTTTATATCGTCTATCCCACGATTAGAGGCGGCATCCATCTCTATGATGTCCATATGTCGCCCCTCTACAGCCATCTTACAGTTGGAACAAGTTCCACAAGGGTGTGCAGTAGCTCCCTTTTCACAAAGTAGAGCTTTGGCAAAAATACGAGCTGTCGAAGTTTTTCCCGACCCTCTAAGACCAGAGAAGAGATAAGCGTGAGAGAGTCTATCTCTCTCTAATGCCAAACTTAATGTTTGAGAGACTGCCTCTTGACCTATCAACTCATCAAAGGTGGCTGGACGATACTTTCTTGCTAATGCTATTGACACATTAAACTCCTTACTAAGATACCCACAAGGGACACCTCTACAGATTTAAATACTATTCAATATTGTAGTCAAATTTTACTTGTGATATAATTTGTTAAAAATAGACTTCTTAGAAAACTCATTTGGAATCGGAGACTTTAGTCCCGAATATAACGAGGCTGAAGCCATCGTTTCCTTATATGCAATCCGCATTTTCGGAATCGGCGTGTTTACACCCGAACTATTTAGCTTAATTCATTGGCATTGGGCTAAAGCCATCGGTTCCTAGTTTTGAAAGATGTCTAATACTTGAGGATATAAGATGAGATGGGAAGATAGAGACCAGAGTGACAATGTAGAGGATAGACGAGGTAGTAGCAGTGGAGGTGGTAGACGAGGAATGCCATCTATGAGTACAATGATGTTTTTATGGCCTGTGATACAGAGACTTCTAAAAACAAAATTTGGTTGGGCGATTATCGGTATAGGTACTGTGGCTTATTTTTCTGGGTTTAATCCTCTTTCAAGTTTCACAGGTGGTGGAGGTGGCTCAACAACCATCAATCAAAAGGCGGATGATAGACAAGCTAGATTTATCTCTACAGTTTTGAATGATACAGAAGAGGTTTGGAAAGAGATATTCAAACAGCATGGTGCTACCTATCGTGAGCCAAAAATGGTACTCTATCGTGGTTCAACTAAGAGTGGTTGTGGACACGCTTCAGCTCAGATGGGACCTTTTTACTGTCCTGCTGACCAAAAAGTCTATCTTGACCTCTCTTTCTTTGATGAACTTGCAAAAAAACATAACGCCACAGGTGATTTTGCACAAGCTTATGTATTGGCACATGAGATTGGTCACCATGTCCAAAATATGGAAGGCACTCTCTCAAAAGTTCAAAAGATGAAGCAACAAGCTAAAGGTCAAAAAGGTGAAAATCAACTACAGGTTCGTGTAGAGCTTCAAGCAGACTGCTACGCTGGTGTCTGGGCACACCATGCACACAAGAGATTTAATATCTTAGAGCAAGGTGATGTAGAAGAGGCTCTGAATGCTGCCTCTGCAATTGGAGATGATACCTTGCAGAAACAGGCTCAGGGATATGTGGTTCCAGATGCTTTTACGCATGGTTCATCAGCACAAAGAATCGAGTGGTTTAGAAAAGGTATCAAAAGTGGAGATATGAAAAGCTGTAATACGGGCTTATAACCAGTTGAGACTTTTGAAACGGTGGCTTTAGCTCAAATAGTTCGGGTGTAAACACGCCGATTCCAAAAATGCAGATTGCATATAAGGAACTGACGGCTTTAGCCCAATGCCAATGAATTAAGAATATTGTTATTGATTTATTAGGACAAGGCAGTGCCATTGTCCCTACAATATTTCAATTTCAAAACCGTAGAGACAAGGGATTCCCTTGTCTAAATCCTTAATTCATTGACATTGG
>NZ_JAACKB010000401.1 GCF_010892395.1 Sulfurovum sp. bin170 | reverse complement strand
TGTATGGACAAATCAGCACCAGGTGGTGCAATGGGTGCATTGTTCAATGAGTTCTCCGCTGCTGCATATAGCACAAAAGCTAGACCATTGATGTCAAACTATATCTATGGTTTGGGTGGAAGAGATTTCTCTATTGATGAGGCAAAAAGAATCATGAAAGAGCAGAAAGCACATGCTGATGCTGGACATGTTACAACCAATATCCAACAGTTCTCTGGTGTTAGAGGACCTAAACTTGGATTTTTTGAGACAAGAAGGAGCTAAGAATGGCAATTACATCGATTAAAAACTTAAAAGAGTTTTCAACTACCAATGAGAGATTAGAAGGTGCACACCTTCTCTGCCCAGGTTGTGCTCACTCTATGATTGTTAGAGAGCTTATGAACTGTACAGATGACAACTTGGTTATCTCTTCAAACACAGGTTGTTTGGAAGTATCAACAGCTGTCTATCCATATACTTCATGGGATACCTCTTGGATTCATATCGGTTTTGAAAATGCAGCGACTGCTGTGACAGGTGCTGAAGCGATGCACAAAGCAAGAAAGAGAAAAGGGACACTTAAAGACCAAGATGCACCTGTTAAGTTTGTTGCTTTTGGTGGAGATGGTTCTACTTATGACATCGGTTTCCAATGGTTAAGTGGGGCAGTAGAGAGAGGTCATGACTTCACTTATATCTGTCTTGATAATGAAAACTATGCCAACACAGGTGGACAAAGAAGTTCTGCTACACCAATTGGTTCAAGTACTTCAACAGCACCTGCTGGAAGCCACTCTTATGGTGAGAAGCAGAAGAAAAAAGATATGATGGCAATCATGGCAGCTCACGGAGCTCCATATGTAGCTCAACTTGCACCAAACAAGTGGAAAATCATGGCAAAAGGTTTCCAAAAAGCACTTGAAACTGAGGGAGCATGTTTTATCAACACTGTTTCTGCATGTACAACAGAGTGGAAATTTGATCCAAAAGATACAATCGCAGTAACTGATTTGGCAACAGATTCTTTAATGTTTCCAATCTATGAGATTATTGATGGTCATGAGCTAAATATTCTTTATCGACCAAAGAAGATTATATCTATAGAGGATTATCTTGGAGCTCAGGGGCGATATAAGCACCTCTTTAAGCCACAATATAGACATATGATTGAGCAGATTCAAAAAGATGTTGATAACTATTGGACTATGTTGCAACGAAGAGAAGAAGCAAGAATATAAAGTATTGAATAACTAATAGTGAACAGTTCTCACTGTTCACTAAAATCTACAGATAAAATTCTTCATTTTTCACTTTTCACTCTTTGCTCTTCACTAAAAACGCTATAATTCACAAAAAAGAATAAGGATTATACAATGCCACTATTAGATAGTTTTATGGTTGACCATACCAAAATGAAAGCACCTGCTGTTAGAGTTGCAAAAACAATGACAAGCCCGAGTGGAGATACTATTACAGTTTTTGATTTGAGATTTGTCGTTCCAAATGTTCAAACACTAACTTCAGAGGGGATTCATACACTAGAGCATCTCTTTGCAGGATTCATGCGTGACCATCTCAATAGTAATAAAGTTGAGATTATTGATATATCTCCTATGGGTTGTAGAACAGGGTTCTATATGTCACTTCTTGGTACACCAAAGAGAAAAATTGTAGCAAAAGCATGGAGAGAGTCTATGAAAGACATTTTATCGGTAAAATCAGAATCAGACATCCCTGAACTTAATAAATATCAGTGTGGTACATATACGATGCACTCACTAGCAGATGCAAAAGATATTGCAACTGCTGTTTTGAAAAAAGGGATAGGACGGATGAGTAATAAAAAACTAAAGCTTGAAGAGGAGCTTTTAGAAGGAGTATAAGATGTTGATTTGGATACCTGTTGATGGTACTGGGGATGAAAAACAGTCCAAAGTTACTAAGCTTTTTGAGTTAGAACAGTGGGCTTTGATTGATTTTGATGCAGGTGAAGTTAAAAGCACTCGTTTTTTTAAAACTAGAGAAGAGTTTGGTGAATGGGTTGATTTTGTTATCTTAGAGAATAAATTCGAGTCCTATATAGATTTTATGAATGATGGGATGATGGTTCTTTGTGTTCGTCAAGAGGAGACTATTGAGGATATTATCGAGGCGTATAAGTTTAAAGAGCTTGATGAAGTTGGATTTTGATAGGAACCGATGGCTTTAGCCTCGCTATATTCGGGACTAAAGTCTCCGATTCCGATAAAAAAAGTAAAAAAGAGTTAGTTCTGACTGATGATGGGACGGTTACGCTTTTTTCTAAGGAGTTTAATGAAACTTATCACTCTTCTTATGATGGGGCATTGCATGAGACATTAGAGAAACATGTAATCCCTTCATTTACTTTTCAAAAAGCTAAAAAAGATGTTAAAATTTTGGACATCTGTTTTGGCTTGGGGTATAATGTCTTAGCCACGCTCTACTATATCAAAAAAGAAAACCTATCCACCAGAGTTCATATTATCTCTCCTGAATTTGATGAGTCACTTATCCGTTCACTCTCCTCGTTTGAGTATCCCAAAGAGTTTGATGAGTTCAAAGCCACTATCACGGAACTAAGCCAAAATTTCTACTATGAAGATGAACAGTTCAAAATAGAGATTTTACTTGGTGATGCTAGAGAGATAATTCCTCATATAAAAGAGAAATTTGATGTTATTTATCAAGACGCTTTTAGTCCACAACAAAATCCATTACTCTGGACAAGAGAGTATTTTACTGATATTCGAGCTGTTAGTTCTGATGATGCTATCTTGACAACTTACTCAACAGCTATTGCTACTCGTATGGGTCTTTATGAGAATGGATTTAAGATATTTGTGCATTATGGTGATGGGGTTCGTTACTCAACTCTTGCTTCTCCTATTATGCTAGAGAGTGAGTATATTGATATGGAGTTAAAGAAGTCTCGTAATTCTCTGGCTAAGAGTCTACGAGATAATGACTATCTAAGTAGGTGACCAATATTATATTCATTTGGAATCGGAGACTTTAGTCCCGAATATAGCGAGGCTAAAGCCATCGATTCCAATCTTTTTGAAATTAATTTTGGGTAGGTACTTATACCTTTAGTTTCCAGTATTTTTGAGCCGTCTCTTTGGTTAACTCCTTTGAGATTTCAGCTCTATGTTCTGCATGTAGATTTGTACTCATCAATTTAGCTATATCATCCAAAAGTGTTTTATGTTTAGCAAAATATCCATGTCCTAGCTCTAGTATGTCAACATCTGAATCAACCCTAATAGTATCCATACAGCTAACGACACTCACAGGAGGGGTGAATCCTGCTCTATGGTAGGAGTGAATCCACTCTGATGCATTTACAGCTTTGTCTTTGGATGAGATATAGAGTGTGGTCTGTTCGGATACTCTAGTATAAGTATCTGCTCTTTGATTGAAAACATCAGCATCCACATCAGGAGCGGCCAAGATAATCTGACCAAACTCTATCTCTGGACTCCTTCTATGTATGATATTGATAGCTTCGAGAAGCCCACGATTGCCCATGCTGTGTGCGATAATATGAACTCTCGTAGCTTGGGTATGTTTTGCAAATTTTGTTAAAAAATCTGCTATATACTTCTCAGAGTACTGTATCGCTGCTTCGTCAGAGAGATAGCCCAAAAGTTCACCTTTTGATGGCCAAGAGAAAAAGGCAGTCATCCCAGGATGAGCCAAATCAACGGCGAGTTGAGCTGCTCGGATGGATGCATCTTTGAATGAGGTGTTGTATCCATGTATGAAAATTAGTGCCTGTTTCTCTTCTGATTCAAGAGGGACAAATAGGGTGTTGATGCTATCCCAAAAATTTTCCTCATCAACATTTCCAATCTTTTGCAACTCAAGGTCTCCATAGGAGGCATTCCATTTGATAAGCTTTTTCCACAGAGAGCCTTTTATCTCACCTTTGTTATGAGATTCTGGAATGGATACAGTGCAACTTCCCATGGATACTTCTCTTGCTCTTTCATTTCCGTAGCCTTTTGAGTGGTCATTTGCATCATTTGGTTCTCTGTTGGTTCCATAAAAAACAGTACATAGGGTAGATTTAGCTCTATTTCTTTTGCTTACAATTGATGCTCTACTCTCCATGAGTTTTGTGACTTTCTCTTCTATCTCACTATCATTCAACAGTTCATCTATACCCTCTTGGAACTTCATCCTTTGCTCTCTTCTTAGATAGATAGAGAGTCTATCTAGGGTATCAGAATCTAAAATATCTTTAAGTTCATTATAGGTGCTATGTCTAATATCAAAAAGATGGTCGGTGATTGAGTCTGAGATGAATTGTGCTATTTTTTGCATGATAACTCCATATCTATTGTATATTTTTAAAGAAGATATTATAGTTTAAGTTGACTTTATTGACTATTAATGAGATTATATAGAATAGCTACAATGTCAATGAATTAGCGAGGTTGGAGCCATCGGTTCCTTATATGCAATCTGCATTTTCGGAATCGGCGTGTTTACACCCGAACTATTTGGTTCAAAAAAAGCTTAATTCATTGGCGTTGAGGATAGGCATTGTAGAGAAGCTTATTGTAGATAACTATCTGGCACTTGATAATAGTTAAATACTCTACTCCCAAATAGTTTAGAGAAGTTAATACCAATTCCCACAAAAAAATCTCTCTCTCGTACAAAAGGTTCTTCGTCAAAACCGTTTATAGTGTAGCCCAAATAGACCTCTAAATATCGTAAATGGTTGTCTCTAAAACTATCAAAACCTGAACCTTTTAGGGCAAAAATATACTTTATATTTTCATAGTCTGTTGTAAAATCATCCTCATACATATCTTTGTATATTTTGTACTCTACCCTATAGTCAAACTTCTCTCCAAACTCTCTGTATCTGTATGTGTAGTAGCCCAATATCGAGCCTACTGTATTTGAAATCATATCTTCATAAGATAAGCCATAGTTGCTAAAAGCATCACCCATCTCCATTATGGTTGTAAAGAGAGATGAGGAGATTGCTCCATTTAGGGCAGATTGTTCATGTCCATATCCCCAATCTTCATAAGCATAAGAGAATAGATGTGACGCAAGGTAGCCACTGTATGCGTGTCCGAACTTATCTGCACCACCATGTTTAGAGTTTTTTTCAAACCAATCTTCTGACCTAGCGTGTGGTTTGGTGTGTAGTATATCATAGCCCCAATGTTCAAATCCATAAGCTAAAAGTCCAACTGTTGTAGCGATATTTAGATAGACAAGTTTCTCCTCTTTGCTAAAATTAGGAACCGATGGCTTTAGCCTTGTAATATTCGGGGCTGAAGCCTCCGATTCCAAGGAGTTTTGTATGATGTTAGTTAGATTTTTATCACTGTTAGCATAAGAAAAAGATGAAAAAATCAGAGTTGATAAAATGAGGATAAGCTTTTTCATCTCTAATCTTATGTTATTTTTTCTGTTTAGTAATCTGCTCTTTTATCTCTTTGTTAATCTTCTTCTTTAACTCATCTTCATGCTTTTTGTAGATACGGTTGAGAGTCTTTGCAAATGGTTTGCTGTATCGTCTCTCTTCAATCTTGAAAACAATAGTATAGGAGCCTTTTTTAGAGAGTTCAGAGCCTATCCATGCTGATTGATATGTGGTATCATATATCTTTTTATCTCGTATCTTAAAATTATAATCATGCTCATCTTCCAAATCTTTGAAGCTGATAATCTCTTTGAATTCTATCGAACTATAGTCAGATATACTCTCCTGAGCCGTTACAAAAGCAAATGATAGGTTAAGCTCATCCATCTTTTTATTGCTCCTGTCTCTGCCACAATAGTAGTATGATTTAGGTTGAAAATAGAAAGAGCTTTCATCTTTGGATTTGATAATATCTAACTCTATTTGTAGTTTTCTATCAGATAGCTCTTGGCAGTTTGGCTTCTCACCATAACCATCAAAACATGAGTTATCTTCATCATTAATATCTAGTGGGAAGTTAGCACGAATGATACTAATGTGATTAGGTAGAAAAATATCCTCTCTCTCGTCTCCATTTATATTTTTTCGTACTACTGTTTCGCTTTTGTAGTCCTCTGTAAAACCTGCTATAGTCGAAGAGAGTACTTTGAATCCCTCCTCTATTAGCTCTGGTGCAATCTCTGAGATTATAGTTGATATGCCACCCTTTGAGACCACTCCATCACCAGCACTTTTTGCTATAACAGAAGCTTTTTTAGGAGCAGATAGTTCACTCACAAACATCTTGGTTTGTGTTTTTTTATTAAAATTAAAAATTGACATAAGGTCTCCTTTTTTTCAATTATAACATATTTTACAGTTTATAAATAGTATTAATCATAAAGTAGTTGATGTGTTTATCCATCTTTTGAAACCCTAGACTAAAACCACTGTTTTGATTGAGTTGAAAGATAAGCTCAACACCGTAAGCAAGACCATCATCTGCATTTTTGTTTCTAGCATATCCCGCTTTAGACTTAAATCCAACAGATGAGCTTAGAGGGATAAGATAGGTAGCAAATAGATATGCTGATGAGAAGTTCTTCTCTTCGCCACTACTTTGATGTTTTCCTTTGTAGAAGCTTTGTGCATAACCCGTATCAAACCCCCATCGGTCGAAGTTCATATAGCTGTATGAGAGATGCAGTGCTTGGGTATTTTCATACGCATCAATATTTTGGTGTACAATTCCTCCAGAGATAAAGGAGTTGCTATTTTCTAAAATTTCTTTTAATGTGTCTTGTGAAAAAAGAGTTGCAGATAGAGAGATAAGAAGTAGAATTTTTTTCAAAATATTCCCTTTTTACACTATTTTAGCGATTATATTTTAAACTTTTGTTAGATAAGTTAATAACTTATTGGCATATTGTCAATATATTATATAATGCTCTCCATCAGTTAATATAAAAACCCAAACAACCAAAGAGGAATGCGATTGCTAAATCCTCTCTCTATCTCATCTGAAGCGACAAAAGAGTTCTCCAAATCTTTTATCTGCTTAAAAGATTTGTTTTTACCACCTACTTCAAAAGTAAACTTCTCATTAACTAAAAAATCACCACTTTTAGGAGCAACAGTCCCATAATCTTTGCTCATCTGATTCATAAAAAAAGTCTCTCTAACTGTACCTATATCAGCGTTTGATGTAAAGAGTAGATTACTATTGTCTAGGTAGATTTTTTCAGGTTTTTCGATGCTACCTAATCCTCTTGAACTCTTCATTAGCATCTTGATTAACCCTGCATCTTCGAGGTATTTTAGGTAATTTTTCAGTGTTCTCTCATCGCCTACACCGATGATATTTTTTAGTTTTTTCATATCAGGCGTAAAAGGAACAGAAGCTGAGATAACTTTGAGAAGAGATTTTAGTTTTTTGATACTGTTGCCTGTGAGCGAGGGGTAGATAGCCAACAAATCACTCTCGATGGTGGTATGAATATTCTGTTCCAGTGCCATTAAAAACTGCTCTTTGTTGTTGTATTCAAAATAGTAGGGGTAGTAACCTACCTCAAGGTATTCTCTAAAGAGGGGTAAGATTTTCTCTCTTTTGTGAGCCATTTTATCTATGATGGTTTGAGCAATCGTTTGATGGTTGGTCAGTATCTCCTCTAAGCTAAAATTTTGAAGCTCTATACCATGTTTCATCTCTATAAACTCACGAAGACTCATCCCTTTCATCTTGTAGACCAAGGCTCGTCTGCTCAAATCATGACTCCCTTTGTGAATCTCCAAAGCAGAGCTACCAGAGACCAGCAGTTTTAGCTCTCTAAAAGTATCGTTAATACTCTTTAACTCTTTTGACCAGTTGGGGTATTTGTGGATTTCATCGATGCAGAGTAGCTCCCCACCCATCTTGACAAACTCATCAGCTATCTCATAGAGTGAACGATTTCCCAAAAGAAAGTGGTCTGCTTGTATATAGAGCGCTTTGGTGGTGTAGAGGTCGGAGTAGTTTTGTTGGATATATTGAATAATCGCGGTTGTTTTCCCCACGCCCCTTTGACCAGAGATAATAGAAAAACGGTTAGATAGGGACTCTTTTTTTAGAAAATAACGAATGTACTCTTGTTGATAATTGATGATGTAGTTTTGGCTGAGTTGAAAGAGGTTTTCTAACATGGTGGCTACTCCAAATAGTATTGTGATACTATTATATCATAATATTATAGGAATGCAATACTGTTATTTGTTGTAAGTAGGTGACCAATATTATATTCATTCGAAATCGGAGACTTTAGTCCCGAATATAGCGAGGCTAAAGCCCAATGCCAATGAATTAAGCTTTTTTTGAATATAAATAGTTCGGGTGTGAACACGCCGATTCCGAAAATGCAGATTGCATATAAGGAACC
>NZ_JAACKB010000400.1 GCF_010892395.1 Sulfurovum sp. bin170 | reverse complement strand
TGAATATTATTAATTTTATTTAATAAATAAAATCAAATTATTTTAAGGAGTTGGGTAAGTTCGCTATGTTATCATAATATCTTATAAACATAATAAGGAGATAGAGTATGAAAAAGTTTCTATGGTCATTAAGTATAGTATCCATATTAGGATTAGCAAGTTGTGGTGGGGGAAGTAGTGATGAGGCGAAAGCGTTACTACAAAAGATTTTAAATCTAGTAGGGATTCCACAATCGATTGTGGTGAATATCTGTCAAGATGAGAACAGAGATGGTATCTGTGGAGTTACAGAGCTTCAAGCAGAAGTGAGTATAAATAAAGGTGATACGGTTGCTACTATTTGGAATAAGATTACAAATACAGCAGAGGGCAGATATCTACTAGAGACATATGATGCAACTCTACCTCTCTTACTTGAACTTCAAAATACAGGTAGCGAACATTATACAGATAAGTTTACCATTCCATTCAATGGACTAGCACCTACAGAAGATGAGAAAGACCTCTCTATCTTACAAGCTATGGTGGATGCTGGATATTTGACAGCAAATGATATTAGTGCTGTCAAAGAGATGGATAATCGAGAGGAGTTCTATGAGGTTCTTTTGAAAGATTTTGAGATTAACTTGAATACTTTGAAAGAGAAAGAGCTTTCATCTCCTAGAGCTGTTTTAGCTAACCTTGGTGAGATGGCAGAGGAGCTGAAAGAGGCTGGGATTGATGGTGAGTTGCCTCGGAAGATTGATGCTTGTGAGGATGATGATAACTGTATAGAAGAGGCTATGGAGAATACTATTATTGATGAGGCAGAGGCAGAGGGTATACAGGATAATGAGACAAAAGAACTTAAAAGATTATTAGTAGGGAAAACACTCTATTTGAGCGAACCTTTAGGAGAAAAAGATTATTTTAATAAACTTGAATTTAATAGTGAAGGAACCTTGGTAACAGATACCTATCTATTGGAAGAAAATAGTCAAAGAACCTATCCTATAAATTTAGAGATTAATCGCTTTACATCACTCGATACTGAAAATTATAATATTTTCCTTAAAGTAAATAGAGATTATATACTTTTTGATGCTTATCAAAGTGCTGGAACAGCTGATGGTCAAAGTAGACTCTATTTTGATAAAGATAAAGCTGAAGCATATTATAGTGAATCTGTAGATTCCAATGCTATAGCAACCACAGAACCTGCTTCTGTAGAAATTGAAGATAGACTTAAGCCTCTAATTGCAGGAAAAACATATTATATTACAGCATGTGATACTGAAAATCCTCATGTAGAGAAACTTGATTTTGCTACCAATAATAAATTAACTATCTCTTGGGAAGAGGATGGTGAAACCAAAAATAGACTTTTTGATTATACTACAGACTACAGTACATTAACCCTCTTTTATGAAGGAAATAGTACAGTTGTTACAAGTTTTTCTAATGTCCAAGAGGAACAGGAAAAACTAATTTTTGAGGAGGGAGTGTTCTTCCAAAATCAAAGTGATGCAGATAACAATTTAAATGAATTAGGTTGTTTGGGATACTATATAGATAAAACACAGAGAAAGATATGGGAGTTTGAACATGCAGGTTTTGAGATGACATATGATGAGAGTGCTCCAACGATAGGAGGAACAGTAATTACCTCTCCGTATACTACTTCTGGTTCTAATAGTAATGAAATTGATGCTGTTAAATATTGTGAAGGCTTAAAAATTGGAGATTATGATGATTGGGATGTACCATCATTGGATGATCTTCAAAATATTAATAAAGATATTTTTCAAGACAATGAACTCTTTTGGTCTTCTACTAAAGTGGATGAAAATAAAATATATACTATTAATATCACTAATGGTATAGAAGAAAAGAGTGCTAAATCAGAGAAGCACTTGATTCGTTGTGTTAGAGATGGAATATAGTTTTTCATCATTTCTTCTTTTTTTATTACTGAAATCCCCTTTATTTGGGGATTATTTTTATAAATTAATTTTCTTTTTAACCTGATGCGTATGACCTATGTGGAGCATTATAGTTCTTTAGAATCATATTTAAAATACAAAATAGAAACCTCATCACTCTTATGTATATGACCTGATTTTATCACTCTAGCAAAAACCCCTCTATCATTTTTCAAAAGCTTTGGCAGTCTGTTATCTATCTTGGTCAGACTTTTACAGAGGGTACAGCTTTGGCTTATCTCCAAAATAACCTCACCGACTCTTATTTGAGTCCCAACATTCAGCATATAAGGGTTATAGTCCATAAGTATATTTTCACCTAAAGTACCATGTGCTACACTGATATTTTTCCCTTTGGCTAAATTATAGCTATCAAGAGAGGTAATTAACAGAGACCTATTAGGCTCTTTTCCATAAAATTTATCTTCCCAAACACCATTCTCATCAACAGTTAGCTTCTCTTTTGATGTTCTACTAGAGTCACCTTTTTTTGAGACAAACAGCTCTAAAATTTTTCCTACTACTCTCTCTCTATTCATCAAATAACAGTTCATCTTTAAACTCCTCTAGGGTCATGTTTTTATATGATTTTTTAGTGATATATTTTAATATATTTGAGATTTGATTCTCCTCCCTATATCCAATAACATCATATACAATCCTACCATTTCCATCTACAAAAATTAAAGTTGGATAGAAGTCTATGCCTAATGCTTTAGCAAACTTATGGTTACTTCCTTTGAAATTTTGATAGGTTACTATCTCGTCATCATCTCTGTTTATGGATAGCAGGAGAAACTCTTTTTTTATAATTTTGCTGATATTATTACTTTCTATATTCTCTTCCATCTTGTTGCAATATCCACAATAATCTTTATGAAAAAATATCATAATATGCTTATTGGTTCTGTTTGCATCAGCTGAAATTTTATTGATGTCAAAATCAATAGAAGCCGTGGAGATAACAGTGAGAGTGATAATGAGCAGAAGTGATTTAATCATATCGTTACTTAATCTTCAGCAAACTCTATCTCTGTAAAGGCATCAGAGACATTTCTAGGGTTTAGTGCTTTGAACATCGCTCTATCTTTAAACTCATCCATAGTCACAACAGCAGTTATCTCATCCTCTTCCACGCCATCCTCAATCGCTTTAAGAATTCGTTTATGTAGAAGTGTGAAGTATTTTTCTGCATCATCCATCGCATTTTTTCCTGTATTGAGTCCATGCCCAGGGACAAACACCTCATACTCTTTGCTCTTCATCATCTCAATCGCTTTGAGCTGACCAAGAAGTGAGCCGTGTCGATTTGATGTGATTCTCCCATTCATCGCTAAATCTCCTGCAAAGAGAACTTTTCGTTTTGGCATATAGATAAAAAAGTCCTCTTCGGTGTGGGCTTTTTGTCCAATAGGAATCATCTCAAAATCTTCACCACCAATGGTCATCTTTACTGTTTTATCAGGTGTCTTATCCACTTTGATAATCTTGGTATCTTTTATGGCATTCTGGGGAAGTACTCTAAACATTCTTGTTTTATCCCCAGCTTTGTAGTGGTCATTTATATATTTTGGTCCTATGATTTCTGCATTGAATTTATCTTTATAAAATGAGTTGCCAAGCCAGTGGTCATCATGTTCATGAGTCGTAATCACAGTTTTGACAGGCAGTTTTGCAATCTTGCTCATCGCCTCATACGCTTGTGATGCGTACTGATATGAGGGTCCACTATCTACCAAGACAAAGCTATCTGTCGTTTTGATATAACAGGTATTGACCATCGCACCAGCATTGGTTTTGGAAGGCCCCTCTAGTACACCAAGGAAACACCATACATTATCACTGACTTTTTTAGGGGAGAGTTTATAGTCAAAACTCTCAGCATAAATCGATATATTAAAAAGAGCTAGAGCGACAAGAGAGAAGGATAGTTTTTTTATCATAATGTTTTTCCTTTAAAATTATTGGAAAAAAACATGCTTTTATGTGCTTTTGCAATAACTTACTATTTCTTTTGTAGGGTGGGAAAATTCCCACCATTAAATCTTGCTTTTAACGGTGGATAAAATCCACCCTACGGTTTTTTATCTATTTGATTTTCTTATCTTCTGTTTTGGTGTTACCCTTAAGGTCAACCCAAGTCATAACAAGTTTATCACCTGCTTTACCTTTGAATTGAAACTTAAAGAGTGGGTCTTTTGATAAAAACTGGCTTGAAGATACTTCAAAAACTATCTTATCATTGACTTTACCCATCATGTGAGTAATAAAATTCGCCTCTTTACCCTTCTTCTTTGCTGCATTATATGTCAACATCTCATGTTTAGCTTTTACTTTAGCTTTAACAACACCATCTTTCTCTTTTGCTTTGATTTTCATATTACCCATAGTAATTCCTTTCTTTGTCTATTATTGATTCTCTATCTAAAGTGAAAAAGGTTGCATTAACCTTCACAACCACCAAGTGCAACTTCTATCTCTTGCTCTGCTGAGTGTAGTTTACCTGCTTTGTCTTCTACAATAACAGTAACTTTACCACTAGCTTTCATCTTGATTTTAACACTATAGTCAACAATACCACCTTCAGGAACTGTAAATACTGCTACAGCACTCTCTGGGTTTGCATCTTGGAAAATTGCAACGGATTTAGCCTCTATGTCAGTTCTGATAGTAACAGGGATTGCTCCACCGTTACTTGCAACTTTTGGAGCTTTTAGTGTAATCTTATCACTCGCTGTTGGCTTTGCACCATAGAGTGCCTCAATTCCTGACTCAACATCATCTGCTGTCCATGTGTCTGGCTTTGTTTTTCTAAAGTCGATTGCACTTACTGCTGTTGGTGCAAGGGCAACTGCCGCTAGACCTAGACCTAAAAATTTTCTTCTGTTCATCATAAAAATCCTTTCATGTTTGATGATTAGACATCTTGCAAAATTAGGAACCGATGGCTTTAGCCTCGTTATGTTCGGGACTAAAATCTCCGATTCCAATGAGTTTTGCAAAATATCTATCTAATTAAAAGGTGGGCTTAAAAGCACCACCCTACTTACTGTTGTCTATCATATAGTCAACTGCTGCTTTGAATTGCTCTTCGGTTAAGTCCATAGCACCACCTTTTGGAGGCATTGCATTGATACCGTTCATACCATTTGCATAGACCTTATCTATACCTTTTTTGAGTGTAGCATCCCACGCTTTTTTGTTACCAACATCTGGAGCACCCATCGCATCGGTGGCATGACATACAGAACAACTAGCTTCATATACCTTTTTACCAGGATGTGCAGGAGCAGATGATGTCTCCTCTTTCATACTTCTCTCTACCGACATTGGTGGCTCAAAAGCATTGATTTCAGTTTTGATTCGTACGATATTTGCTTTGCCTTTGAGACAATCTTTCATACATCTTGTACCGTTACCATAATTATTTGGGTCATTGAGGAACTTCTTAATATTAGCAGGGCCTTCTGGACCATCAATATTAGGAATAAATCCATCAACATTTGGCATCTTAATCTTTAAGAATTTTGCTCTATCAAGAACGAACTCATCTTCTAGCGTTTCACCATCAATCTCAATCTCATTAATAGATAACATATAAGCAACCAAAGCGTAAGTATCATCATCACTCAAACTTTTTGGATGAGTGAAAGGCATTCCTGACTGAATATACCAAAATAGTGTACTAGCATATGGCCAGTAGGTACCGATAACTCTCTTTGGTCCATCAGCATCAGGGATATTTCTCTGATTGGTTAGCGTCTCTGTACTTGCACTTCCAACTGAGAGTGTAGGGTAGGTACTACGACTTCCTTCACCACCTGAACCAAAGTCACCATGACACATTCCACACTGTGCCTCATATAGCTCATCACCTCTCTCAACAGAACCTTTACCTTCAGGAAGACCTGTACCATCTGGCATCACATCTATATCCCAAGCAGCGATTTCTGTTTTTGATGGTGCTTTACCATATTTGAAATCTTTTTTATCTTGTGTATTTACAGCATACGAAGTATACATGCCATCTTTTACTTTATAGACTGCACCACCATCAATCGCCTGTTCACCTGCATTGGCTGTTCCTAAAAAGATAGCTGAAGCAACTATCGCAGTTGAAATAATTTTTTTATGATCTAACATGAACATTGTTTACCACTCCTTTATCTGTAACTTCCCATGTACAAATGGAATTTCTGTGATATACAGCCTCTACGCCCACAACTGCCGTCTCTTGGTCGATAGTAGGTTGAATATGACCACTATCATCAACAGCACGACTTGCAAGAAGTAGTGGTTTGCCCTCATATCTATACATATAACTAAATCTCGTCCAAGCTTTTGGAAGCACCAACCCTTTGAGGCTCACCTCTCTCCATGTGTTACCACCATCAAAAGTGATATCAACATTTTTAATCGTACCTTGACCTGACCACGCAAGACCCTGAATCTCAACCAAATCACCTTTTTTCAAATCAGTCCACGGTTTCTCAGGGCATGGCGAAGTGATGATAGAGTTTACCTCTAGTGGATAGAAGTGCTGAATCGCTTTTCCACTTGGAGTAAGAACTGTATATTTAGCAGTCTCCTCTTTCGCGTAAAATGGATCTTTTGAGAACTCTAATCTTTTTAACCACTTAACCTGCAAGTTACCTTCCCAACCTGGAAGCATCAATCTTACTGGATAACCCTGCTCAGGGCGAAGAGCTTCACCATTTTGTGCATAGACAACCATCGCATCATCAAGTACTTTTTCAACAGGAACAGTTCTACCCATCTCTGAGTTGTCACACCCTTCTGCCAACATCCATAGTGCCTCTTTTTTGAGACCCAAATCAGCGATAATATCTTTAATCATAACACCTGTCCACTCTGCTTGACTCATCATACCTTTGGCAAACTGAATCGAGTTAAACTGTGGACCCCTCCACTCTGGCCCACCGTTTGCGGGACACTCAACAAAGTGAATTCTAGTGACACTTGGGTATCTTTTGAGTTCATCTAATGTAAGTACTAGAGGTTTCTCTAAGAGACCATGAATCATAAGTCTATACGATTTAGGGTCAACATGTGCTACCCCTCCATGAGAACGGTTAAAAAATAGACCGTTTGGAGTGATAATCCCCTCTTGCTCATGAATTGGACACATAGAGATAGACGCATAGTTGTCTCCTGAAGCCAAGAGAGCCGTGGTTCGTCTTGTGTTGTTATGCTCATATGGTGATGGAATTCCATAACGATTTTTGGTGACAGGATCCCCTA
>NZ_JAACKB010000054.1 GCF_010892395.1 Sulfurovum sp. bin170 | reverse complement strand
GCTTAATTCATTGGCATTGGGCTTTAGCCCCGAAAGAGACGAAACTAAAGTTTTCGTTTCCTAATTCCAATCCGACCAAGAACCTATCTTACTAGGTCTCTCCAGAGCATCTTCTAACTCATCCAAAAACTCATCTCTATCTATCAATCTCGCCCCCAAGCTCACAAGGTGTGGAGTCTCAACTTGACAATCGATAAAATCATAACAGTTTTCAATGAGAGTATCAGTTAGAAATTTCAAGGCTACTTTTGAAGCATCAGGCATCAGGGCAAACATGGACTCTCCAAAAAAAGCTTTTCCCATAGAGATACCATAGAACCCACCAACAAGCTTATCTTCATAATAGGTCTCAACAGAGTGAGCAAAGCCCATACAGTGTAACTCCATATATGCATCTTTCATCTTTTTTGTAAGCCAAGTACCATTCTGCCCCTCTCTTGGAACTTTTCCACAGTAGTCTATAACAGCCTCAAAGTTTGTATCAAATCGTACTTCATATCCTCTGTTTCGTATCACTCTTCTAAGAGATTTACTCGCTTTGAATTCATCTGGATATAGTACAAGTCTAGGATTTGGAGACCACCATAAAATGGGGTCATCAGGAGAGTACCAAGGAAAGATACCTTTTCTATAGGCAGTTAGAAGCCTATTGGGATTGAGGTCACCACCATAGGCTAGTAGCCCCTCATCACTCCCCTCTCTAGCATTGGGGAAGATATGAGGCATACCGATTTCAGTTATAAAGTAGTCATCATCATATATTGAAGACAAAGTCTAGCTTCTCCTCTTTATAGGTTACTTTTACCAAGCCACCATCTTTTAGCTCTCCAAATAAAATCGCATCTGTCAGAGCCTCTTTAATCTTTTGGTCTATCACTCTAACAACTTCTCTAGCACCATATAGGTCACTGTATCCCTCTTTTGCGATATACTCTCTGGCTTTTTTATTAAGCTTAATCACAATACCTTTTGTAGCCATCTGCTTGTTGAGTTTGGCTATCTCTGTATCTACTATTTTTATAATAGCTTCCATATTTAGATGCCCAAACTCAACCACAGAGCTAAGTCTATTTCTAAACTCTGGGGTGAAGAAACCTTTTAGGGCTGTATCCGTTTTAGAGCTTGTATCTTTGTTGAAGCCCATCACATTCGCCTCTTTGGTTCCAAGGTTTGAGGTCATAATGAGTATAACATTTTTGAAATCACTTACAACTCCATTGTTGTCTGTCAACTTCGCACCATCCATCACCTGCAAGAGAATATTCATAATATCAGGATGAGCTTTCTCTACCTCATCAAGTAGCAATACCGTGTGAGGATTTCTCTTTATCATCTCTGTAAGCAATCCACCCTGCTCATATCCAACATACCCTGGAGGAGCCCCAATTAGACGACTAAGGGCGTGTTTCTCCATATACTCACTCATATCAAGTCTCTCAAAATTGATATCCATACTATTTGCCAACTCTATACTAAGTGCTGTTTTACCAACCCCTGTAGGACCCACAAATAGGAAAGAGCCGATTGGACTACTCTCCTGATTTAGTCCTGCATAAGAGCGTTTAATAGACTTTACTATAGTATCTATTGCTCCATCTTGACCGATAATCTTGGTCTTAATATCATCTGCCAGAGATTTTAGCTTAGTCGTATCATCAGAGGATACCACAGTTGAAGGTAATTTCAACATTCGAGCTACACTCTCTTCTATATCTGCACTCTCTATGGTTATATCTTTTTTGTCTCGTAGCATATAGTGAGCTCCAACCTCATCTATAATATCCATAGCTTTATCTGGCAAAAATCTATCATGCAGATACTTCACACTAAGGTCGATTGCCGATTGTAGAGCCTCATCTGAGAAGTTTATCTTATGATGCTCCTCATATTTATGTTTGATACCTTGAAGTATCTTCATCGTATCAGCAACTGACGGCTCATCTATATCTATCTTTGAGAATCGTCTAGTTAGAGCTTTATCTTTGTCAAGATGGTTACGAAACTCTGCATAGGTAGTTGCACCGATACACTTTAGCTCTCCTCTTGCCAACGCTGGTTTGAGAAGATTTGCTGCATCCATACTCCCTCCACTAGTAGCACCTGCTCCAACAAGTGTGTGAATCTCATCAATAAAGATAATACCTCTATCTATAGTCTGCAACTCACTAAGCACACCTTTTAGCCGTTTCTCAAAATCGCCACGATACTTAGTTCCAGAAATCATAGCACCCAAATCTAGGGCAAATATCTTGCTATCTTTTAGGACAGAAGGAACATCATCCTCTGCAATCCTAAGTGCTAGACCCTCTGCAATCGCAGTTTTACCAACCCCTGGTTCTCCTACAAGTAGAGGGTTGTTTTTCTTTCGTCTACATAGCGTCTGCATCACTCTATCTATCTCTGACTCTCGCCCCACAACAGGGTCTATCTTACCTTTTCTTGCAACAGCTACTAACTCAATAGTAAAATCAGAGAGATTTGGATGCTCCTCTTCCTCCTCCTCATCCTCATCATCCATCTCATTGTCATCCAAATCAACATGAGATATAACCTCTAAAACATCGATTCTATCTATACCTTCTGCTTGCATTACAGCATAGGCATAACTCTTGTCCTGTGTAAACATAGAGGCAATCATGTCTCCAATCTTTGCCTCGATACGACCTGAACTATTGAGATGCATCATCATATCATTCATAACACTTGAAAGCACTACGGTCTCATATGGCTCTTCACTCTCCTTCTTCTCATCTTTTGGCTCCAAAACAGGTGTATTGGCATGGAGGTACGCCTCTATCAACTCCATCATGTAACCTATATCTCCTCCAACTGCTGAGAGTATCTCTCCCCCCTCTTCACTTTGTAGGATAGATAAAAAGATATGTTCAAGTGTCAAATACTCATGTCGGTTCTCCTTTGCATACCGAACAGACTCTTTAAACACATTGTTAAGCTCTACACTTATCATTTTTTCTCCTTTAAATGTTTCTTACTTGACATCTTGAAAAACTAATTTGGAATCGGAGGCTTTAGCCCCGAACATTACGAGGCTGAAGCCATCGGTTCCTAGTTTTCTAAGAAATCTACTCTTCTTCTACTGTTGCAAGAAGTGGAAAACCACTCTTCTTGGCTAACTGCTTCACCTGATAGGCTTTTGTTTTGGCTATCTCATGTGTATAGACTCCACAGATTCCCTTTCCTGAATTATGAATAGCAAACATAATCCTCTCTGATTCAGCTATATTTTTATGAAACAACCCCATCAAAATCTCTACAACAAAATCCATAGTAGTATAGTCATCATTATGTAACAATACTTTATATTTTGTCGGCTCATAGAGAGCTAATGACGAGTCTAACTCTTCTTCTATTCTTGGCAATGTTAATCCTCTATAATAATTATACGAATAGTATATCTTATTTTATGTTACAATCTGCCTTAATAGAAATTTATATAAAGATTGGAGATTAATTGTGAAATTACTTTTTATAACGGCAACAAATACCAATATTGGCAAAACTTTTGCCTCTTTGAGCCTAATTGAACACTTTTCAAAACAGGGTTTAACCGTGGGTGTTTGTAAACCTATAGAGACAGGAATCACAGAGATTGTTGATGGAGAGTTGAGAGTAGAGAGTGGATTGGCTGATGCAACCAAACTTCTTCGAAAAGTTCAAGAGTATAATGAGAACTTTAAAGCTCTCAAACCTATAGATATTACTGCTTACACATTCTCCCTACCCGCTTCCCCTTTCTCTGCAGATATTAACCGTACAATACAGATAGAAAATATAAAATCAAAGATAAAACAACTCTCAAAACTGTGTGACCTACTCATAATAGAAGGAGCAGGTGGTCTCATGGTTCCAATCACAAAAGATTATATGATGATAGATTTAGCCAAAGATTTAAATGCCAAGACACTGCTCGTGACACCCTCTAAACTTGGTTGTATCAATGATACTCTGCTCTCTATAGAGGCTCTCAAAAATAGAGGTATCAGTTTTGATTGGTGTGTGAATCTTTTTGAAGATAGAGATGAGTTTGAAGAGGTTACTAAACCTTTTTATGATGCATATTTTAATGAGTGGTGGAGCTTAGAAGATAAAGGAGTAGACTTAATTAATAAAATTTTAAGCTAAAATACTATATATTTATATTAAATTAATTTTAATATAAAGGATAAATTATGCAACTTCTTAAAGAAAAAACTATACTACTATCTATACTACTATCAGCTATTTTACTAAATGGCTGTACAACTCATCAGAGAATGTCTACCTCATAAATCCATCTATATAATAATGATTTTGGCGTAGTAGCTGACCCAGAACTAGATGCAATGATAGAGCATGAGTTCCTGACCCAAAATAGACCTGCCGAGATAGACTACTCTGAACTAGACCCAACACTAAGTACAAAGCTAATTCATGACCCTGATGCTGTTACACTAGAAAACTATGTCGCACCAGAGCCTATCATTACTTATAAATATATGCATAGCCCAATTTTTTATACAGAAGAGGAGCTACCTGAAAATAAGCTCATAACAGGAAATGCTATTATGAGATAGCTGTTTAATTTTTATCTGTTATAATCACAAAATTATTAGACATCTTGCAAAACTAGGAACCGATGGCTTTAGCCTCGTCATATTCGG
>NZ_JAACKB010000053.1 GCF_010892395.1 Sulfurovum sp. bin170 | reverse complement strand
TCTTAATTCCTTATATTATTTATATTTTTATATATTAAACTCAATAGACTATTCTACCAAAAAAAAGATAATGAATCTTTAATAAGTTGATTTTTGCTATAATTCGCCAAATATTTAATAGATATATAAGGATAAAAAATGGGACAGACCATTACTGAAAAAATTTTCTCTGAACATGCGAACAAAAAGGTACGCGCAGGAGAGATTGTCAGGGTAGACATAGATATGATTATAGGTAATGATATTACAACCCCTATTTCGATAAGAGCATTTGAGGAGAGTGGACAGAAGAAGTTGGCACGACCTGACAACTTCTGTATCGTTATGGATCACTATATCCCTGCAAAAGATATAGCTTCGGCAAATCAAGCAAAGATCTCAAGAGAGTTTGCATACAAACATGATTTAAAAAACTTTTTTGATGAGAAGGATATGGGGATAGAACATGCGTTGCTTCCTGAAAAAGGTTTAGTTATTCCTGGCGATGTTATTATAGGTGCGGATAGTCATACCTGTACGCATGGTGCTTTGGGGGCTTTCTCTACAGGTATGGGTAGTACAGATATATCTTTTGGAATGATAACAGGTGGTAACTGGTTTAAAGTACCTGAGACTATTAAAGTAGAGCTTAGTGGAAAACCAGCCCAACATATTTATGGAAAAGATATTATTTTGGAGCTTATCCGTATGATTGGGGTTGATGGAGCTTTGTATAAGGCGATAGAGTTTACAGGGGATTCGATACAGTATCTTGGTATGGCAGACAGATTCTCTATAGCCAATATGGTAATTGAAGCGGGAGCAAAAAATGGTATCTTTGCCGTTGATGAGGTGACAGAGAGCTATTTGACCGAGAGAGCTGAGGCGAATGGTGGACTTAGGGCTGAACCAAAGATTCACTACTCTGATGAGGATGCGGAGTATTGCCAAGTGATTAAAATAGATATTGCGAATCTTTCACCAGTTATCGCCTATCCATTCTTACCCTCAAATGGTAAAAGTATAGAACAAGCTGTAGCTGATGATCTGAAGATAGACCAAGTAATGATTGGAAGTTGTACCAATGGACGAATAGAAGATTTGCGAATTGCTGCGAAGATTATGGAGGGTAAAAGAGTTGCACGACACACCAGAATGATAGTAACCCCTGCTACACAAAAGATTTTTTTACAAGCTCAAAAAGAGGGATTAATGGAGATTCTAATTAATGCGGGAGCTGTTGTATCTAATCCTACTTGTGGTGCCTGTCTTGGGGGCTATATGGGAATCTTAGGTGACCAAGAGAGATGTGTGGCTACCACCAATCGTAACTTTGTTGGACGAATGGGGGCTAGAACTTCCGAGATATATCTAGCTAACTCTGCTGTAGCTGCTGCTTCTGCTATTGCTGGGAAGATTGTTGACCCACGAACTTAACGCTTTAATTTAAAATAAGGGGATGCTTCATATCTGGTGAAAAGTAGTTTACACTTTGGAACTAGGGTGTCGAAAAAGAGTAATTTAGCATCTTTTTTTATTCCCATTTCTTGAATGTTATTTTGTAGGGACACCCCTACAATCCCTTACAAACTAACTCTCCTCCCTTTCAATATAAGCACTAGCAAAAATCTTAACAAAAAAAATATGGAAAAGTTATGGAAAAAAATTTATAAAAAATCATTA
>NZ_JAACKB010000399.1 GCF_010892395.1 Sulfurovum sp. bin170 | reverse complement strand
CTGTAGGATTTTGGATAGTCACTACTCGTTTGAAATCACTATTTTCAATAATATTCAAATCAGCAAAGAGTTTTGTAAAGATGAATTCTCGAAAAGGTCCAACAGGAAATGGCATAAAATTTTTAATAGTTTGAGGAAAAAGCAAAATATCAAACTTTTTAATATTAACTCTATTAAATCCATCATCTAAAAAAATAACTTTAGCTCCCTGCTCTATTGCTAGATTTATAGCCATCTCCCTATCTTCACTAACAATTACAGAGGCATTTGGTAGAGATTTTGCCATAAGCATCGGTTCATCTCCACTTTTAAATACATCTGTCAATATCTTTCCTCTACTGCTTACCTCTATCAATCCCCTACTCTCTCTCCCATATCCACGAGATATAACAGAAGCATCACTATACTTGGAAGCCAAATGAATAACAAAAGGGGTCTTTCCAGACCCTCCAACAGTAAGATTACCAATACTAACAATAGGTATTGCATAATTTTTTTGTATAGATAAGACTCTTCTTAATAACATAAACAGACCAAATAGTATAGATATAGGAGATAATAGAGAGATAAGAACCCAATCTAAAATATTGGGTTTAAAAAAGAGTCTCTCAAAAAAAGAGACTATTGATATGTTAAACATCTTGCAAAACTCCTTGGAATCGGAGACTTTAGTCCCGAATATTACGAGGCTAAAGCCATCGATTCCTAATTTTGCAAGAAGTCCAGTAAACATTAAATATGTGCATTAGCAACTTTTTTAACAGCATCACAAACTTTATCAGCCTCTTCATCGCTCAGAGATGGATATATTGGCAGAGACATAACACGCTGAAAAGCACCAAGTGCCACAGAGTAATCAAACACCTTCATAGAGTACTTAGTTTTATAGTAATCTGTTAAATGCAACGGCATATAGTGAACACCTACTTTTACCTTCTCTTTTTTTAATTCATTGACAAAATGGTCACGATTCTTATCAATCTCTACTATATATTGAGAAGAGATATCATCATTAGAGTTTTCAGGTAGTTTTACATGCTTAAGATTAGCAAGTATAGTAGAGTATTTTCGAGCTATCTCTTTTCTTCGTTTGATACTCTCTTTTAGATTTTCTAAATCGGCAAGACAATAGGCGGCATCAAGTTGAGAAATATCATATTTCCAACCAATATCAACAACATCATAGATATAGTTTACATTACCAAACTGATCGCACGATTTCTTCTCAATACCATGAAAGGATAGAAGTTCAGCTCTTCTGTGAATCTTCTCATCATCAGTAGCTATCATACCCCCATTGGTGATAGAGTTACATAGGTGTGGAGCAAAAGAGAATACGGTTATATCAGCCCCAGAGTTCCCGATATAAGAGCCATTATATCTTGCTCCCATAGCGTTACTTGCATCTTCTATAACTTTAACTTTGTATTTTTTTGCCAACTCATATATCCTGTCCAAATCAGCAATTTTACCAGCCATATGGTTTACTATTATGGCTTTAAGTTTTTTACTTTGATTCTTCTCTAAAGCCTTCTCTAGCTTATTGATATCCAAATTATAATTTTTGCTCTCTATATCAACAAAAATTGGCTCTGCATCAAAATGTCTAACTGCTTCAGGTACTGAAGGGAAAACATTGATACTACAGATAACTTTATCACCTCTCTTAAAATCCAAAGCACACATAGCTAAATGAAGTGCTGCTGTTCCACTATTAGTTGCAATCGCATGTTTACAACCTATAAACTCTTTGAATGAATCTTCTAGTTTCTTAACTTTTGTATTATCAG
>NZ_JAACKB010000398.1 GCF_010892395.1 Sulfurovum sp. bin170 | reverse complement strand
GGACAGTATCTGCGTGATAGGGGTGGACTGCTCTTTATGTCAGCAGGAAATGGTGGAACATACAACGATGAGACAACTTTTCCTGACTACTCATCATTTGTTGTTGTTGGTGCGACTAGTCAATCTGATGTGAAATCAAGCTTCTCAGAGTATGGTCCATTTGTAGATATTACCGCCCCTGGGGAGTCTATCAGAACAACCTATCTCAATGGTAGTTATGTAAACTACTCAGGAACCTCATTCTCTTCACCGATGACAGCAGGACTTGGGGCGTTAATCTACTCTGTTAACCCTAACTTTACACCTCAAGAGGTTGAGGATATTATCTTTAATACAGCTGTTGATTTGGGTGTGGCTGGGGATGATGATAGCTATGGACATGGACGAATTGATGCCAATGCAGCGATTATCTCAGCAATGAACTATGTTGTCACACCAAACGAACCACCAGTTGCCAATGCAACAGCCACACCGATTAGTGGTATCGCTCCACTTGAAGTGCTGTTTGATGGTTCTACTTCAACAGATGATGGAACGATTGTCTCCTATCAGTGGAGTTTTGGTGATGGAAGTAGTGCTAGTGATGTGAACCCTCTGCATACCTATACCGATGCAGGTACATACTCTGCTACTTTAACAGTAACTGATAATCAGGGAGCTGAGACCACCTCTTCGGCTATCACCATTCAAGTTGACCCTGACACAAGCGTGATTGTCGCACCAAGCAATCTTACAGCAGGTGTAGATACAAACAAGGTGACACTAAACTGGACAGACAACTCAAACAGTGAGACAGCCTTTGTGATAGAGAGAGCTAAGAAAATCAGAGGTAAATACAATTTTGTCGAATTGACAACAGTTGTAACTGATACCATAGAGTATATTGATACGGTAGCAGAGACAGGGGATTATAAATATCGCATCAAAGCTATTAACGATACTATCTCTACAGACTACTCAAATGAAGTTGCTGTAAAAGTTGAAACTTTGGGAACAACACCACCACCAGAGCCTGAACCAGATACACTCGTAGCACCCGTATTGAGTCATACTCTTAGTGGAACAACGGTAAACTTAATATTGTCTCATACTTGCCCTTCAGGAGAAGTTTGTAGCTACGATATTGAGAGAGGTGATGCAAAAGTAAGAGGTCAAATTAACTTCTCGGCATATGGAAGAAGCGATAGTTCGCTGTTACAAGAGAACATTGTTGAGTCTAGTGGGACTTTCTATTATAGAGTGAGAGCGACGACAGCAAATGATGTGTCTGATTTCTCTAATGTTATTTCGGCTCGGATAAAGTAGTCGATGATTTTTCATGCCAAGGTTTAAGCTTTGGTGTGAGTAGGTCGGACTGCCCTCTGTCCGACACATATTGGCATAAATAAAATACCGACTAAAATAAAAAATATTTGCATATAAATATCTATTGAACAATTAATTTTTTGATTGTTGTGATTTATGTCGGACAGAGGGCAGTCCGACCTACTGGATTGAAGATATTTTAATTAATTTTACTCTTTTTAGACAAAAAATCTCTTCTAAACTTTCAAAAATTCTACAAATTCTACTAAAATAGTTGAAATTTCTTTAAAAGTTATTTTAATTTTCTCAAAATCTCATTTCTAACAAGAAAAGTCATTTATCTTCTTATGGAATTTTTCATATATACTTCCTATAAATCTAATTAAGGCGAATTTGAAAAAAGGAAAAAAATGAAAATAATATTTTTTGGAACAAGTGGAGGTATTCCCACTAGAGATAGAAATGTAACCTCGATAGGTTTAAAAACCAAAATGGATAGATGGTCGATGTTTGACTGTGGAGATGGGACTACTTTTCAGGTGGAGAGGTCCAGTTGGGATTTGTCGAAACTTGACTCCATCTTCATTACTCATCTTCACGCCGACCATTTTTTTGGGGTTTTATCGGTTCTCTTTAGAAAAGATATGTACAGAGAGAGTTGTGATTTGACACTCTATGCTCCCAAGGGTGTGAAGGAGTTTATCAATAATAGTTTGGAGATTACCAAAAAAATATTTGGCAAATATAGTCTGAAGATAGTTGAGATAGAGGAGGATGATGAGATAGAGCTTAGGGATATGAAGATAAAAGTTTTACCAATGCGTCACCGAATACCTTGTTATGGTTTCTATGTTGAATCTATGGGAAAAAAGATAATTATCGCAGGGGATAACGAAGAGCCAGAGATATTAAAAGAGTATCTGCAAGATTTAGATTTGCTAATTCATGAGGTGACATTCAAAGAGGAGCATTATGTTAGACACAGAAAAAATTCAATGCACACAACAGCCAAGCGTTTGGGGGAGGTGGCAGATAAATATGGTTTAAAAAGTCTGATTGTTACACATTTGAGTGCAAGATACAAGAGCAAAAAAGATGTGCAGGGACTTTATGATGAGATAGCATTTAGTTATAAATCTAGGCTTTATGTAGCTAATGATTTTGATGAGTTTGAGGTTATGTCAGAGCTTGTTAAGTGCTAAATATCAGTTTCTACTTTGCCTAATCGGCGAGTGGCAAATGAAATATTAAGTAGAAACGACTAAAGATATTATGAGGAGGAGATACTAAAAATAGGAAGGAAAAAAAATATCTCTCTCATGTGGAAATTATAGTGACAATTTGTGACTGAATCGTGGAGAGTATTAGACATCTTGCAAAACTCTTTGGAATCGGAGGCTTCAGCCCAATGCCAATGAATTAAGCTTTTTTTGAACCAAATAGTTCGGGTGTAAACACGCCG
>NZ_JAACKB010000397.1 GCF_010892395.1 Sulfurovum sp. bin170 | reverse complement strand
TAGGTAATTTTTAAGGATATTTTATTTTAAAATCATTATAATATAAATACTAAACAATTTCAAAGGAATATTATGATGGAGACTTTAATCTACGCTATACTTGCCATACTTATTATCGGAGTTATTTTGTATCTTTTTAACTCAAAATCTGACAATATAGACAACTGCCATAGAGAATCAGAGGCAACGCATGAGTTGCATATAGATAAAAAAGAGTCAAATAGTGAAAACCTATCAATGGATAAAGATGGTAAAAAACCTGAACAGCTAGAAGAGCCAAGAGATGGAGCTAAAGATAATCTACAACTTATTAAGGGTGTGGGAAAGGTTATGGAGGGAGTGTTAAACGAGAATGGTATCTACCATTTCGACCAAATTGCAAACTGGACAGATGAAGAGATAAAATGGATGAACAGTACAATCTATTTTCCAGGCAAGATAGAGAGGGAAGATTGGAGAGGACAAGCTAAAGATTTAGCAGAGGGTAAAAGTACCGAATACTCCAAAAGAGTTGCAAAAAAACATTAATCAAACTTTTATAAAAATAGACTAAAAACTCTTTTTAGTCTATTATTCACATACAATCACATGTAAGAATAGACCACATATAACTTTTTCAACACTTTTTATATATAAATTAGGAATATTTTAGTTAAATAATATTATAATTGGATAAATTATTACACTAAAAATAATATTTATAAACAGGAGTTAATATGTTCGAATCAACACCAATTATTATAATAACTGTTATCATTTTATCTGCACTAATTGGAGGTATTATTGGTAATATTCTTTCTCGAGTATCATATCAATGTGCTGACGATGATATAGATAGTGAAACAACTCATACTTTTCATGTTGATGGGGCAACAGGTATAGTCTCTGATGCTACATCCATAAAATATCATAAATAATTTAATATCTCCAAGAGCAGATTAGGGGTCTGCCCCTACTCTTACAGCAACTATGCTATAATCTCAACAAATTAACATAAAGAAAATAGATGAGACTCAACAAATATATCTCACACAACAGCAGATACTCACGCCGTGATGCCGATAAGCTGATTGATGCTGGTGAAGTTACTGTAAATAGGCAGAAGATAGAGGATTTTAGTTATAGTGTACAAGAGGGTGACCATGTTGCTATCAAAGGTATGCCTATCAAAGAGAGAACAGAACTTACCATGATTGTATATAATAAACCAAAAGGAACGCTTGTTACTAAAAAGGATGATAGAGGAAGAACAACTATCTATCATAAACTTCCTGGTAAATTTAGACATTTTATCCCTGTAGGACGACTGGATTATGCTTCAGAGGGGATACTGTTTATGACCGACTCACCAAAAGTTGCTGATGTACTAATGAGTAGTGGACTGGATAGAACCTATAATATCAAGATAGATAAACCTTTGACAAGCGAGATGAAAGAGGCTATGCAAGAGGGTTTAGTGCTTGATGATGCTAGAGCAGGTGGGCATGAAAATAGTAAAATATATAGTATGGAGTTTGCACCTTTTGTCAACTATGAGATTAGAGGTGTTAGTAACAACTTTACCAAACTTAGAGTGACTATAGCAGAGGGAAAAAATAGAGAGCTTAGACGCTTTTTTGGTCACTTTGAGGCCAATATTTTGGACTTAAAGAGAGTCGCTTTTGGAGGGATAGAGCTAAACAATCTACCAACAAATAAGACTAGATACTTCACTCGTAGAGAGTATGATGACCTACATAAGTATCTAAAAGAGGTTAGACGACTAGAAGATGAGGTAAAAGATACTGCTATAAACCAAGAGAAGCAACTAAAAGAGCATAATAAGAAAAAATGATACTTTAATCCAAATGAACCTAGCACAAAAATACCGTCCATTAAAACTAGACGAAATCATAGGTCAAAATCACCTTATAGGAAAAGAAGCAACTCTTCGTATACTTATAGAGAGAGATGCCCTACTCCACTCTTTTCTATATGGTCCCCCAGGTACGGGGAAAACCACACTTGCTAGAGTTATTGCAAAAAAGCTAAAACGACCCTTTTATGAGCTAAATGCTACTACTATAAAGATAGATGAGCTACGAAAAATTTTCAAAACCTATCAAAATGCACTAGAGAAACCTCTGATATTTATAGATGAAGTGCATCGCCTTAGCAAAAATCAACAAGAGGTTCTGCTACCTTTTATGGAGAACAACTCGGCACTTATTATCGGTGCTTCTACAGAAAACCCTTACTACTCACTCACCTCGGCTATGCGTTCTAGGTCTCATCTTTTTGAGCTAAAGAGTATAGATGATAACTCTCTAAATAGATACCTAGAGAAGATTATGGAAAAAGAGAGTATAGAGATTGACAGTGAATCCAAAGCTTTTTTAATAAGCTCATCAGGAGGTGATGCAAGAGCGATGTTAAATCTGTTGGAGTCTGCTATAGCACTTGGTAGAGATGTTACTATAGAGAGACTAAAATCTATTCGCCCCTATGCGATGCAACAAGGTTCATCAGAGGCTGATTCTCACTATGACTTGACCTCTGCTATGATTAAGTCTATAAGAGGTTCTGATGTTGATGCAGGAGTCTACTATCTTGCCAGACTTATTAATGGAGGTGAACCGCCAGAGTTTATCGCGAGACGACTTGCTATCTTGGCAAGTGAAGATGTGGGAAATGCCAATCCAAATGCTCTCAATCTCTCTGCCTCAACGCTAACCATAGTTAAGCAGATAGGTTACCCAGAGGCTAGAATTCCTCTAGCTCAACTGGTGGTATATTTGGCCTCTTCTCCAAAATCTAATAGCTCTTATGTGGCAATAAATGATGCTTTAAAGTCTATACAAGATGGAGATATACACCCTATTCCCTCTCATATCAAAACTCATGCCAAAGATTATCTCTATCCACACAGTTTTGGTGGTTGGGTTAAGCAAAACTACCTTAGTAAACCGATGAGATTTTATAAAAGTTCAAATATAGGATTTGAGAAAAATTTAGATGAGTGGTTGAGGAGAATTAAAAATGTTCATTAGACTTTTAAAAAAACTATTTATGGTGCTAATTGCACTCTCTATGTTGATTGTCTCTCTATCTATGTGGCGATATCAAGGGGATACTCATGGATTAAAAATAGAAGCGTACCAATCTTCTGTTCGCTATCAAGATGATCTCTATAATATAGCATGGGCTATGAGTATCGGAACCAATGTGATAGATACCAATATAGTTAAAATGAGAGAGATAAACCTCTATGATATACCCTTTAGGATGATAAATTTCCATACATATAAGCGGCACCCAAGTGAGTCGATAATCTATCGTCTTGTACAATTTGATGAGCGAAAAAAATCCATACCTGCTAATAAGACCAAAACTTATAGAGTCTCTAAAGGTATCTGGCTTAGTAAACATCTAAATATCAAAGATGCTATAAATCATAATCTAATAAACTCATACTATGGAAATGAATACAGAGGTATAGATAGTGCTTCTTTGGGCTATTTTGGTAAAACTGTCTATCAACTAAATATATATGAACTGCTTATGCTTGAAAGCATATCCTATGCTCCTACACATTTAAATCCGAAAAAATATCCAAAGAGATTACTAAAAAGAGTAAATAGTTCGATAGAACAATTAAAAAAAATCTTTCCTAAAAAGTATACAACTCTTCAGACTATAGAGAGACTGCCACCCTTTTTATAATAGATATCTTTCAAAACTAGGAACCGATGGCTTCAGCCTCGTTATATTCGGGACTAAAGTCTCCGATTCCAAATGAGTTTTTCATGAAGTCTAATGAAATTTGTTTATTATAGCTAAACTATATTATAAAAATATGTGGTAATATTAAAAATTAATTTTAAAATAGAGGAGAATTTGATGAAAAAAATAGGATTAGCTCTTATAGCTTTAGTTGTGATTATCGGTATCTACTATACCACGCTAGGTTCAACACAGATAGTTGATGAGATGAAAAAAGAGGTCAACAGAGAGTTGACAGAGGCTAAAAAGTCAGGATTTGTCATAGAGGATAGAGAGATTAAAGAGAATAGAGAACGATTTATTATTGACTTTAATGATACTAAGAAGATAACAAACTATCTAAAAGAGGAGAGTCGTGGTATAAGTGAGAGTGATATAGAACTCCTCAAAGGTCTGAAAGTTGCTGTAGAGATTGAGTACATGCCTACGACCAAAGATGCCATCGCTTTGGATATATACCCTGTAACTCTGCCAGAGTTTATCTATCTAGGGCTTAAAGGTGAAGATAAGAAGATTGAGGAAGTAAATAAGATGGTTAAAGATAGACTCCTCTTGGTGCATGTCAATATCAACAAACTGCTCTCTGGATTTGATGGTTATATGAAAGATATTGATATGAGTGATGATGATGGTAATTTCAAGATGAAAGGTTTTGTATTTGATGGAGAGATAGAAGATGAGAATATAAAAAACCTCAACCAGAAGATTCAAGAGATGTCGTATGAGGTTCCAAGCCAATTAAAAATGGGCTTATCTAACCTAAAGGTTTTTGTATCCAATCCTATAGATAGAAACTACAATAACAACTCTAACTATACTCTGGAGTCATTAAAAATAAAAAGTGAGAACAATGAGAGCTTCTCTTTGGCGATAAATAACATCTCTGGCTCATCCCAAGACACTCAAAAAGGTAAACTGGCTAATGGTATCGCTGACCTGAATATCGTTTCGATTGACTATGATGCTAATGGTGATAAAACGCTACTTAACAATATAAAGCTAGATATGAAGATGAATAATATAGATATGGATGCGATTTTAGAGCTAGAAGAGATGTTATCAAACAGTGCAGAGAATAATTTCTCTATTGAACAGATGATACCGCTGATAAAGAAGATAGTCTCAGATGATATATCGCTAGATATTCCCAATATATCACTAGATAAAATCACTCAAAATGGAAAAACATTTGATGGATTCAAGCTACAAATATCAACAAAAGTAGATAAGAAGTTTGACTGGAAACTTGCAGAGAGTGACCCACTTGCCATGACCAATATATTTGATGCAAAAATGAATATTGAAGCTTCCAATGAGCTTGTGGATATTATCTCTAGCAATCCACAAGCAATGATGATGATGATGGTAATGCAACCTGTTGAGAAGAGTGGAAAAAAACATTATGATATTGAGTTTACTAAAGGTTCACTCAAAATAAATGGCAAACCTTTTATGTAGGTTATAACATAATCCCAATATCATCAATAATATGGTCAACAAGTGATTTGCCACACAAATCTACTTTTGACCTCTCAAAAGCCAAGCATTTGTCACTAATTGGCACATTGCCTCGCTCGTAAAATCGAATGTTGTAGTTTTTATCTCTAACAGTAATCGCTTCACCATTGTTGATGATATGAGGAGAGAATGGAATATCTATAATCCCACTTTTTATAGAGTTGAAAACCTGTCGCCAAAGAGTATCAGCAGAATCGTTAAATACAGCTTCCATAATATCATCTACCATTTCGGTTAGATTCTCCTCCTCTTCCTCATCTGTAATACTGGGAATACCTCTTAACATATTTAGGGTATATTGAGTATTTCTAACAGCACTTGCATTTACCTCTTTTGTAGGAATTCCAAATGCCTCATCTCTAGTTTTGGTAATCATCTTATCAGCCCTAATCATAGAAGCGATAACTGTAGAGGTGTTGATAAGAGAATCAGAGAACTCTTTATCTCTAGGAAAAGCCCCCATCCATTGGTGGTAGACAAGGTGAATATCTGCATCACCACAGCCGATTTTATTAGCATATTTTCTTGCCATCTTTTTGATAACATTGGAGCTAACAATATCTTGTGACATAGAACCAGTTTGTGAAAAACTTACAGAGAATGATTTGACACCCTCTTCAAGTGAGAGTAGCATCTCTAAAAGCTGAATGACAATAACAATAGCAGGTGGCTGAAGTGTCGCCGATAAAGGTCCAAATGACTCTCTATTGATTGGTTCATTGAGTTCTGAGTACTCTGCACAGACTCTCTCTACATATTTCCAATAGAGAAAGGCTTTATCAAGTGGAAAATTTTTAGAGTATGGAAGCAGATAGGTAATTGGACCACCCTCTATCTCAAAAATTCCAGAAGCCAAAGCTACCTCTATAAGCAGTCGTGCATCAGGTGTTCCATGTCGCAAACTTATTGGGGTATCGTAGTGCGTTACCATCTTTCTAGTGGTTCTATAGCCATGATTAATCAGAGGATAACCATTGAGCATATTTTCATCATTCTCTTCTGATAGAGCCAACATCTTTTTTGCCATCTCATAGTCATTGAGTCGTGTATTGCTATCAATAGTTAGTGGCAGTACATCTACACCTGCATTTGTAAACTCTCCATAAAGCTCAAAAACTTTATCATAAGTGGGAAATCCACCACGAGGTTGTACTAGAATTTTGTTTGAGTTTTTAAACTTGTGGGAGATAAAAAGATTTTTACTAGCACCTGCGATAAACTCTTTTATCTCATCAAAATCAAAACTGTCAGTATATGGTGTTCTTGTGATTATATTTCTCTCGGTCTGAAACATTATATAGACTCCTTTAAGGCAACTTCAATAGTATCAAGTCCCTCATTTAAATCTATCTGATGAAATACCAAGTCATATCCATAAGCCTTATATTTAGGCACTATCTCCTCTTGAGTAGCTTCTCCTACACTAAGGTTCCCACCAATAGCAAATAGTACACCATCTAAATCAAATCTGCTTTTGTGAAATAGTAAATCTCGACTCCAACCCTCTGCTTCACCATTGAGTGATGAAATCAATAACAAATCGGCATCAGTCTCTATAACTGCATCTATGAACTCTTCAAGATAGGTGTTTACCCCCAAATTAAACACCTCAAATCCTCTATCTCTTAGGGAAATTTCTATGAGCCGATTGGCTACAACATGAATATCATTCCCTACAACACCTGTGACAACTCTCATCTATCTACCTTGTTTTAGTGATGAAATTTTATCGGATATTGTTTAATGTTTGATAACTCTGTTTAATTCCGTAAAAACAGGAGGTGGATTCGCATCATAAAAGAATAACCCCAATCCAAAAAAAGAGTATAATAACAATAAAATAGAAGTATAAGAGAAAACATGAGTAAATTTTTAACAAAAAAAATACTAAAAAGATTTACTAATAAACATTCAACAGAACCTAAAAAGAAATCAAATATAATATATATACCTATAAATTTTAATATTTTTATACACTCTGAAGATTCTCATTATGAGAAAATTGAGAGAAGTCTAGTGAATATTTCAGAAAATTTTACAAAAGGACTCTTTACTTTTTTTGATAAAGAGTTTAT
>NZ_JAACKB010000396.1 GCF_010892395.1 Sulfurovum sp. bin170 | reverse complement strand
GCCGATTCCGAAAATGCAGATTGCATATAAGGAACCGATGGCTTCAGCCTCGCTAATTCATTGGCATTGCGTATTATTCCCTGACATATAAGGGTTTGAAACTTTTGCATAATTCTTCCTCTCTATTTATAAATCTATTATTCCCTGACATATAAGGGTTTGAAACGATTTTACAGATGATGAAGTTATTGAGATGACAATGATTATTCCCTGACATATAAGGGTTTGAAACCCTGCAAATAATCCAATGGTTAAGAATATGGCAAAAATTATTCCCTGACATATAAGGGTTTGAAACTATCTATACTGTATAAGTTGTATTTTATTAATCATTTACGCAATGAATGCTTATATCACTTTTATGCTAAAATATCACATTGAAATATATAAACCCACCCATCATTAACCTATCATTGTTTTTTGGTTATCCATCCATTGACAAATAACCCCTATAATATCAATATGAAAGATGTGGATTTAGAAACCTCCTTTACTGAATCCTCTTTGGAAATCATACCTTTCCAAAATAAGTTGAAGTATAAATATATACCCCTTGATATACCTCCTCCTTTGTAATCAAGCTTCAACTTATATCTTTCCTAATAGAGAGACGCAAACTTAATCCTCCATAGATTTAATCTAACATTTCTTTTATTTTGGTATAAACCGTTATTAATTAATAAGGATTTATATGAACTACCCAAGTTTTTTTGATGCTATACCAACCATAGAGCTACAAGACTCACTATCAGGTTTTTTAGGAACTTTTGAAAAAGGTATTATGGAGTTTAGTTACCTAGATGTTGTTAAGAGTGCAGGACATAGTTGTCCTACTGTTGCAGGTGCATATCTCTGTACACTTGAAGGGCTAAAAGCACTCTATCCAGATGAGATAGCGCAGAGAGGTGCTATCAAGGTGGAGTTTGCCCAGAATCAGACGGAGGGTGTAGCAGGTGTTATTGGAGCTGTTATATCTAATATTACAGGTGCTACTACTGATTATGGCTTTCAGGGGATAGGTGGTAATTTTGACCGAAGAGATTTGATGTTTTTTAACCAAGATATAGATTCAAGTGTTAAGTTCAGTAGAGTTGATACAGGTGCTACGGTCTCTGTAAGTTATAATCCACACTCCATACCAGCAAGACCAGAGATGCAACCTCTTATGCAGAAGATTATGCAAGGTGTTGCAACCCCTGAAGAGAAAAAGAGATTTGGTGAGCTTTGGCAAGAGAGAGTTGAAGCTATTTTTGCCAATGTGGATGAGGTAATTACTCTTATATAAGGTGGTGCTTTATGCCCATATGCGTCAACCTAAGGCTTATATATAAAATCATATTGGAAACGGCGTAGGTCGGGTTGCCCTCATCCCGACACAAATTGGCATAAATAAATATTCTATTGTTCAATAAATATTCATTTTATATACCGATATTTTTTGTGCTATTGAGCTTTTATTTTATGATTATCTATGTCGGGATGAGGGCAACCCGACCTACAGACTGCCATTTTTTTGAAGAAAATAAATTTTTGATTCATATAAATTATGGCTTAGGTTGACGCGTATGGTGCTTTATGCCTACCTAATCGTGGAAGTTTTATTAATATTCTGGATGATACAATAGATAGTTATACTGTTCACCAATGCAATCTTTTGGATTAGCGGTATCATCTATAATAACTTCGGGTGATTTCTCTATAATACAGTCATCATCAATTATCGCTATAGTACCTATACCTTTTTGTAAATATCTGTATGAAATATTGGGTTTGAACTCTATGATCCCATCTTTGGCAGATACGTCACCTACATATTGGGGGTCAATTGTTGTGATTTCTGTTTTTAGTGTAGTACATTTTAGCTTGATGATATCATGATTTTCATCATCATTATAGTATTCATGATATGTGTCAAACTTAAACTCATTTATCTTGCTCTCTAGTATACAACTCTCTTTTATTGATATACTCTTATTTCCGTATATCGTAACATCTAGTGTTAGATTCTTTATTAAATTCTCTTGAATATTTTCAAAAACTTTATCTCCTATACTGACCTCTCTCTCCATAGTTATTGTTCTGTTTTTATCTCCAAACTCTTGAATAGTAATATTATCTTTATGTATAGTAGAGATTGTCGTGATTTCATCGTCTACTTTTATCGTAATCAGATTTTGTTCTAGTGATATATTTTCGCTAAAGTCTAGAAGTACTCTTCTATTATCATTTACGGATTTTACTAGTTGAGTATACTCCTTAGTTGTTATATCTGGAAAATACTCTGAGGTATCAATCTTTACCCCTGTGCTACTTGAACTACTTCCACCACATCCACTAAATAGTAGTAGAAGTGGTATAACTATCCATACTTTATTCATAATTCACTCCTTCTGAAATTTTATCTATATTATAATATATCTTTTTTAAACAAAGAGTACAAACGCAAAAACAATAAATAGAATAAAGTGTAAAAATCCTTCAAGCATATTTGTCTCACCATCATTAAAGTTAACCATACTAACAAGCAGGGTTAACCCAAGCATAAGCCCCTGTACTGGTGTTATGGCTAACTCTATATCTACTCCTGCTATCATAGAGATGATGATTACTGCAGGAACTGTGAGTAGTATGGTAGCTAGTGAGGCTCCTAATGCGATATTGATAACTGTCTGCATTCGATTGTCCAGAGCTGCACGAAAAGCAACGATTAGTTCAGGAGAGGCTGAGATGACAGCTACACCAACAGCACCAAGTGTTAAAGGTAGTCCTAACTCTTGTAGATTATTCCCCATAAATACCGAAAGTATCTCTGATAAAAAACCTATCATCAAAATATAAACGACTAATAAAATGGCATGATACCAAGCGTTTATCTCTCTGTGAGTATGACAAGCACCACTCTCACACTCATCATCCTCTCCTTTATATTCAAAAAAGTATTTATGATTATTGAGTTGTATTTTTGTAAATACTAGATATAGGAGTATAAAAACAACTACTGTAAACAGCATAAAGATAGAGAGATGTTCCTCGCCTATAAAGTGAGGAAGTACCATTGAGAGACCGATGGCTACTAGTAACATTGATAGATAGGAGTTTGATGAATCAACATTATATGGCTGTTCTCCAAATTTCAGACCACCTATAATAGCCGCTACTCCTAGTAGACCATTAATATCTAGCATAATGGCAGAGTAGATAGTATCTCGTGCTAGAGTAGGATTCTCTGATTGTAACATCATAATAGCGATAATCATCACCTCAACAGTCACTGCACTCATGGTCAAGATAAGCGTACCATAAGGTTCTCCAAACTTCTCTGCTAACATCTCTGCATGATGAGCCACCGAGAGTGAAGCGTAGATTATAATGGCAAAGAGTATTGAGAATCCAACAATGTTACCCATATTCGTGTGTGCTAATGTATGTTCGTATATGGTAAATAGAACCAATGATATAAGTGTGACAAAGAGAGCATACTCTTTAGAGATATCTTTTAACAAAATTTATTCCTTCAATTTCAATATTAAAGGAATTATACCAAATTTATTTTTGATAGTTTGTAAAAGGATGCTGTTTTATCGCTCGTTTTTTAGAGTAGTATAGTTTAAAAATAATATTTGCATCTTTATGTTGGTTTCTAGCGGCCTTTCTTAGCCAGTATCTTGCTCTCTCATGATTTATTTTGACCCCTATACCATGTCTAAATGCCATACCCAACTGATATTGAGAAGGGGGAAATTTTTTAAGAGCAGATTTATGATATAGGTGAAAAGCTTTTTTATGGTTGATTTTTGTGACTCTTCCATCTCTATATATAGTTGCTAAATCATATAGAACCTTAGGATGTTCTCCTTTTTGGGCTGCTGATAAGAGATTTAAAAATCTCTGTTGCATTGGTTCATGATGTATAGATGTTTTTGCATTTAGTAGATGTATATTTAGTATTATAAAAATTGTAATAAGTTGTTTCATCTGCTATCCTTTCAAAAGTAAATTCTGTTAAGATATTATATTAAAATAATCTTAAATAAAAATATTAAAATTGAAAATTTAGCTTTTTTTCATCTATTAATCGTATACTTTTCTACTATTTACTACTCTTTTGCATCTTATCATATCTATATATATCATTTCGAAACTCTAGTTCATCACTCTCTATATTATAACCAGCTGTAAGATAGATAAGATAAATAGGTATTTTATTTTTGATATTTAGTTGTACTTTTCTTTTTCCTTTTAGGATAGTGTTGGATTTTTTCATATTTATACTATCGTTAAATAAAGCAAATGTCTCCAGAAGAGAGTGTGGTTCATCAAGTCTAACACAACCATGGGAAAAGGCTCTATGAGTCTTTTTAAATAGACCTCTTGATGGTGTATCATGAAGATAGACATCAAATCTATTTGGAAATTTAAACTTTATCTTACCTAGTGCATTTTTAGGTCCAGGTGGTTGCATAATACGATAAGGAAATTTTACTCTACCAAACTCATATCCATACCCATACTCTGGCCAATAGAGGTTATATGGATTGATTTTTGGAGATCGTTCATACCAAGTTGTGTGTATCTCTAAACCCTCTTTTCTTAAATAGTTTGGGTTTCTAATCATCGCTGGAATAATTTCGCGTTTGACTATACCTTCAGGAACTTTCCAGTAAGGGTTCAAAACAATATAAGAGATTTTTTCAGTGAAAATCGGTGTATGGTGTTTTCTATCTCCTACAATAATTTTTAGCTTTTTTTTCTCTATACCTCCCTCTATATAGTGAAGCATATATTCAGGTATATTAGCTATCAAGTAGCGTTCATCTTCATCTCTAGGTAGCCATTTAATACGGTTTAGATTAAGGAGAACAGTCTCAATTTTTGATTCAACTGAATGATTAAGAACTCTTCGTGTTCCTTTACCCACAATTCCGTCCTCGACTAAACCATGTCTTTTTTGAAATTTTTTGACAGCATCTTCCAGGCATATATCAAATTGAGCTTGAGGTTGAATTTTGACCTTTGACTCTACTCCCTCTGTCTCTGTTGATTCTGACTCAAAAAGTTTCTCTAAAGGAATTTGACATACGACTAAATCTTTAGAAGCGGTTAGTCGCTCTCTTAACTTCAAAACATTAAGACCACTATCTCCAAGTTCTAATTTTTTAAAATCAGGTAGAGTCTCCCACCCACCATCCTCTTTTATCGTTCTAAGTTTTATCAATGCCTTAAGAAGACCAGTATATCCAAATCTTTTGGGTGTAATCTCCTCCATAGTTTCGCTTATATCTGGTTGCAGTAGTAGTTCAGAGAGATTATATTGTGGGCTGTATCTAAGCCATCTTGCGGCTACTCCTTTTTTTCTCATCGCTTTGAGTTTTCTAGAGAAGTTTTTCCAGTGAATATCACCATATAGTGTATGTTTTAAAAAATCCAAATAGAGCTCTGTAAGTTTAAGTTCTATATGGAGTCTATCCTCTTTTTTCTCTTTTATATATTTAGTTAGATAGTTATACTCTTTGTATATTTTACTGTTTGAATTTAGAGTTATATCACTCTCTATTTCACTAAAGAGTGAAGAGTATTTTCCATTAAACCCGTTATCTGTAATCCATAGTGGTGTATAAGAGTTTTGACGATAAAATCGTTTTAGAAATTTTTTATGCCTAATGCCTTTAAATATAAAATTTTTGCTAGTAAGTCTGTTTTTCAGTTCTGATTTTAATTTTTGTAGTCTGATAGTACTGTTATTTTCATCTTCTAATTTTTGCTCTGCAATACTACTATTGTTATCAATTTTTGATTCTCTCTCTATAGTTAAACTATCAAAAGGATTAGTTAGTTTTATTGGTTCTGCATATAAAATTATTGAGAAAAAAACAGTAGCTGTTAGTAGTCTGTTGACTTTCATATTTTCCCATCCCATTTTCTTAATGTATTTGAAGTATAGTTAAAAATAGGAAAAAATTAACTTAGAGAAGAGTATTATTGTATAGTACGCTTCTGTTTTCTATCATAGTGATAAACATCGTTACGATAGTGAAGCAAACCATCGCTATTTATCCAAGCGGTGAGGTATACTATATGCACAGGTACGGGAGTTGATAGGTTTAGTTGAGTTTTATTTTTTCCCCTCAAAATTCGTTGTGAGCGGTTGTAGTTGACAGAACGCTCGTGTGGAGCAAAAGTAGAGAGAAGTGCATTTGGCTCAGCAATTCTTATGCATCCATGTGAAAAAGCCCGTCTACCTTTTCTAAAAAGTTTTTTGTTTGGTGTATCATGAAGATATACTGCAAACTGATTTGGAAATTTAAATTTAATCTTACCTAGAGCATTTCTAGGTCCAGGTGGTTGCATAAACTTATATCGTTTAGTCTGTCTATATCTAAGTACTTTTGACCAATCAACTTTGGTTGCATCTATGGGAGCTCTTCTTGTGTTGTATGAGGTTCGAACCTCATATCCTCTCTCCTCTAAAAAATTTGGATTTTTCAACATTTCAGGTATCATCTCATCTCTGACAATACTATCAGGCATAATCCAATAAGGATTTAAAACGATAAATGATACTTTGTTAGAGAAGATTGGAGTATGATGCTCATCATCACCAACTATAACACGCATAGATAACTTCTCTCTTCCTTTTTCCATATAGTATAGACGAAAATCAGGGATATTTACCATGATGTATCTATTTTCAGGTTGGTCAGGAAGCCTCTTAATCCTATCAAGGTTCAGAAGTACCTTTTTAATCTTCCAATCAACAGATATATTCATCTTTTTTCTAGTATAGTTGTTTATCTTCCCAGTGGGATAGAGTCCATGTCGTTTCTGAAATCTTTTAACAGCTTTTTTTAGACAAGGTCCATAACTATTATCACCATCTCCAACAGAGCAGGTGTAGTCGCCAGAGCTTCTCAATCTATTGATAAGTCCCTCAACAGCTTTACCAGATTTTCCATAGCGAAGTTGTGAACTATTTGCTATCTTTTTCCATCCACCCTGCTGTTGGATATTTTTTAAGCGTCTTAGCTCATTTAGCATCTCTTTATAACCAAAGCTACTAGGGGTTGTAGCCTGAACCACCTTGGATAGAGGATAGCTTAGTATAAGTTCATCAATATTATGTTTAGGAGTATATGTTACCCAATCAGCAGCAATCTTTCTACTACGAAGCCACTTTAGCTTGTTTTTAAAATCCCACCACTGTATCGAGCCATATAGATGAAATATTAGATAAGATTTATATAGTGAGGAGAGTTGAATATCTAACATTAACTCTTTCTCTATTGTGCGATTGTTATTTCCTTGAAAGGCATTTTTTAGATATTGGTATCTCTTAAAGATATTTCCATTTTTATCCAAAATAGCATCAGAGCCTATAGTTTTGAAAAAATCATCCAGAGCTTGATGTTTTGGGCCTCGGCTTGTAAACCAAAGTGGAATATACCCATTTTTGCTATAAATATTTTGGATAAACTCTTTGTGTGATATATTTTTAAAGGTTGTTGATTCATCATCAACAACAAGCTTTAGTAACCCTTTAGTTACTTTTTCGCCATACTCTATCTCGGATAGTGAAACATCTTTGTGATACGATTCACTTTTTGAGCTAAGTAACTCAAATGGGTCATTAATTGAGTCAAATTTTTTTATAGAGGTTACAGTCATAGCTTCTATAACAACTGCCAACATTATAGTAATTATAACAAATAGAATATTTTTCAAAGTTTTCACGACTCTCCAAATTTTTAATTTGAGTATATCAAAATAAAGTTAAAGACAATGTTTTTTTGTGTTGAAAACAGTCTGTTTTATAATAAATTTGGCACTACCAACAACCTATAAATTTTTTTTGGATAAAAAAAGGGGAAAATCCAAAAAATAT
>NZ_JAACKB010000395.1 GCF_010892395.1 Sulfurovum sp. bin170 | reverse complement strand
TTCACATTATCTATGAGTTCATCTGCTTTTTTTAGTGTTGCTATCACTGTGGTTGGACTAATCTCTAAAACTCGTCCTGTATCTCTAACTCCACTTCCATTTACTGCCATTTTTAGAATCAAATTCTTGATATATGGCGTTCTTCCTTTATCTGTGTAGTTCATTAAAAATGTTTGATGGGTACACTCCTTGTTTTTACATAAATATCTCTGTTTACCTTTCTCATCTTTTCTATTGTTTTCATTTTTCTGTAATTAAATAATCTTTTTCTTTAAAGTAGCCTTAATTATTGCTTGTCAACGGAATTGATACATTACCAAATTTCGAATATTTAGCATTATATCGTTAAAATCTACTCTTTACTACTTATAGTGTAATATTCCATAAAATATTTGCTTCAGGAAAACTCATGCAAAAAGCAGAACTATTAGCACCAGCAGGAAACTTAGAAAAACTCAAAATAGCACTAGCCTATGGAGCAGATGCTGTTTATGGAGGGACGAGTACATTTTCGCTTCGTATCCGTTCAGGAAAAGAGTTTGACATAGAATCCTATGCCAAAGGGATTGAGTATGCTCACTCTTTGGGTAAAAAAGTCTATACCACTATCAACAGTTTCCCTTTTAACTCTCAACTCAAACTATATGAGAACCATATCGCCAAGATGAGCGAACTGAACCCTGATGCCCTCATCGTCTCTAGCCCAGGGGTGGTGAAGATGGCAAGAAGGATTGCTCCTCATATTCCTATACACCTCTCAACACAGGCTAATGTGATGAATGTTTTGGATGCAGAGGTCTATTTTGATATGGGTGTAGAGCGAATCATCGTGGCTCGTGAAATTTCGCTCAAAGATTGTGAAGCGATTAAAAAGGTGCTTCCTGCTTTGGAGCTTGAAATATTTGTGCATGGCTCTATGTGTTTTGCTTATAGTGGCAGGTGTTTGGTCTCTGCTTTGCAGACAGGACGAGTACCAAATCGTGGGAGTTGTGCTAATGATTGCCGTTTTCCTTATGATATATATGCACACAATAGAGAGACCAATACCACTTTTAGACTTGATGAAGAGCCTGATATTGGAACCTACATTATGAATGCAAAAGATATGAATATGGCCTCTCATGTGGATGAAATTTTAGCTTCTGGTGTGATTGATTCTCTTAAAATTGAGGGGCGAACCAAGTCTCCATACTATGCAGGTGTCGTAACCAAAGCCTATCGTCATGCTATAGATGACTTTTATGCAGGTGATTTTGTAGAAGAGAGATACCAAAAAGAGTTACATACTACACAAAATAGAGGTTTTTCAGACGCTTATCTAGTCTCAAAACCTTTTGAGAGAAATAATACCCAGTCACACAATTTTACTATCCAAGATGGAACTCATCAAGTAGCAGCTCTAGTGAGTGAAGATGGTTTGACATGGAAATGTAAGGACAAAACCTGTGTGGGTGACAAGATAGAAATAGTACTACCTGTTGGTGTAACACTTAATGAGATGGAGAACGATGAGTGCAAGATAGAAGAGAAAGATGGTCTATTTTTTATTACATTCAAAAAGATAGTTTCTACCAAAGGCAAAGAGTTTGAGTGCATCCATAGTGGAGACCTAAATGATATTATTTTACCTATTAAACTACCTAGCTATACAATTTTGAGAAGAGGTATAGCCGAGGCAAAAGCAAAAAAAGGTTTGGCGTAGGTTCGGTAACACCGAACATTTTATATTCGTTATTTGCTAAAAACTTCATGAGAATTATTCCCATAAAGCTCAATATAAACCCGCGAGATAGCAATCAAAAACGAAGTAATCGCAGGCCCTAAAATCATCCCCCAAAAACCATAAGAACTCATCCCTGCTAAGATAGAGAAAAATATAATCAGCTCATTAATTTTTACTGAACTGTGAAGCAGGTCATCTTTGATATATTTTATAATCATAGGTTTTATAAAGGTATCGGCGATAATTGAGATGACTACGATAGAGTAAGAGGCTATAAATATCGCCGTATTGGCAGTTAAAGTACTCCATGCAAAAAGAGAGACAGGTATCCAGACTATTGCTCCACCAATGATGGGTATAAGTGAAGCAAAACCATATATCATACCAAATAGCAGACCATTAAATCCAAAAAAACTAGCCATGATACCAAAAAGCATACCCTCAAAGATAGCCGTAACCACAATAGAGTAAAATACAATCTCCATTGTTGATGAAATCTCCGTAAGGAGTTGATTCCCCTCCTCATCACGCATAGGGAGAAGCTTTTTCATAAGAGCAAAAAGTCTATCAGCATATCGATTTAAAACATAGTAGAAGATGATTACAAAAAAGACATTTTTTACAAAATCAACCCCTTGGGTTCCAGCTTTTGTAACAAAAGTTGTTGAGGTTTTAATAGTTTCCAAGATTTTATCATTATTAACATACTCTTGTACCAACTCTTCTAAGAGAGGAATCCCCTCAACAGCATAGTTTATTTTGATGGTGGTTTTGGTGATAATATCAGCATCAATAGTTGATATAGATTGTACCCCTATGGTTGTAAAATAGATAATAGGGACAAAAAGTATAATAAAAAGTAGCATCGTAAGTATGGCTGAAGAGATACTCTCCGAGTTGATATGTTGTGAAAATTTCTGATGCACATTGGCTGTTGCCATAGTTAGCAGAAGTGCTACCACCATTGAGAGAAGAAATGGTTGATAGATACTATAAGCACCAAGCAGAGCCAATCCAAAAAGTATGGCGATTATATAGTCAGCTTTTTTTGTCATTTTAATATGTAAACTCCTTGCTTGGAAATTTTTTCTCTTTTACTTCGGTTGTATATCTGTCTAAATTCTCACGAATAATCTCTGCACCTTTAGAGTACTGTTTAACAAATTTTGGCTTAAAATCTTCAAAAAATCCAAACATATCAGACCAGACTAAAACTTGACCATCTGTATCAATCCCTGCACCTATACCAATAGTTGGAATATTGACAGCGTCCGTTATCGCTTTTCCAGCTTCTGATTTTACACCCTCCACTACAATAGCAAATGCTCCTGCGGACTCCAATGCTCTAGCATCCTCTATCAAGCTATCTATATCGGTTTTATCCTTTCCTCGAATCTTATACCCACCATCAGAGCGTAAAAACTGTGGCATCAGTCCGATATGACCCAAGACAGCGATAGAGTTATCAGTTAATGCTTTAACTATATTGGCTCTCTCTTTTCCACCCTCTATCTTGACAGCTTGTGCATTGGTCTCTTGGTAGGCTCGTGTAGCATTTCTTACGGCATCTTCTCGATTGGTATAGGAGCCAAATGGCATATCTAGTACGATTAGAGGAAGTGTTGCACCATTACAGACCGCTTGTGTATGGTAAATCATCTGATTCATCGTAGCTGAAAGGGTATCCTCTTTTCCCAAAAAACTCATATTTAGGCTATCCCCCACCAAAATCATATCAACATTGCCATCAAATAGCTTTGCAAATAGGGCATCGTATGCCGTGACCATCGTTATAGGCTCTACGCCTTTCATCTTTGCAATTGTAGTAAGCGTTACTTTTTTAGCAATTTTGTCTGTATGAATACTCATGATCTATCTACCTCAAGTTTTTAGTAATTTTATCAAAAAAATGTATAATACCGATATTATTTTAGAAAAGAGTTTATATTGAAAAATTTAGTTGCATATATTACTACAGGTTACCCAACGCTCAATTTCACAGTTGATATGGCATTGGCACTCTCTGAGGCTGGTGTTGATACATTGGAGCTTGGTATTCCATTCTCTGACCCAGTCGCTGATGGTCCAATTATAGAAAAAGCAAACCTAAAAGCTTTGCAAAATGGTTTCAGACTTCAGCATCTATTTGATGTATCAAAAGAGATAGCTCCTCACATAGATACTCTGTGGATGGGATATTTCAATCCTTTTTATCATAAAGGAGTAGAGAAGTTTATTTCAGAAGCAAAAAGCAGTGGTGTAAATGGATTTATCATCCCTGATTTGCCATATGAGGAGGCAAAACCATATCAACCTATGATAAGAGAGGCTGGTCTAAATCTCATCGACTTTATCGCCCCAACAGATAGCAAAGAGCGAATCAAAGAGATAGTAACAGATGCACAAAAGTTCATCTATCTTGTAGCCTATGCAGGAATTACTGGCTCAGGAGAGAGTGAAGATTTGCAACCTATAATAACAGATATAAAAGAGTTTACAGATACACCTGTCTATGTTGGTTTTGGAGTTAATGAGAAGACAGCCAAAGAGAAAGCAGAAGGTGTTGATGGGGTTATTGTTGGTTCGGCATTTATAAAAGTGTTGTTAGATGAGCAGTTGAGTAGTAGCCAAAAAATTGATAAAGTATCAAAACTAGCTAAAGAGATTAAAGAGAAAATTAACGAATAGTTGGGAATTATGTTATAATCTAAGATAACAACGCTATAATATTAATATAATATTAAAATTAAAAACTAGGAGCAAAACATGAGAAATCAAACAGCTTTAGAAGAGTTAGGTGCAAAAATATCACTTATTGTAGAGAAATACACAAGAATCAAAGATGAAAATATTATGCTTTCACAAGAGTTGGCATCCACAAAGAAAAAAGTTGAAGAACTAAACCAAGAGGTTTTGAAACTTCAAGAGAGTGAAGAGTTGAGAGAGATGGAGATTGAGGATATTACTCAAAAGATAGGAAAATTATTGGCTTGACAAAGTTAGCATTTAGTGCTATAATGAATATTCCTCTGTAGATAGTTTTTATCTACGAGAATTTGGGGATGACTTGGTTTCGACTGGAGTAGTCGGAGTTATGTGCATGTCGGACTGGGCAACTCCGTTACACGGCTCAAACGCGAATAAACGCAAACAATACAGATTACCGTCCAGCTTACGCAGTAGCGTAAGTATAACCCCGCTCTGCGGAGGACTGCCTCGCTGATGAGTGTCATCTTAATCAGACTTTGAGGTATCACATCTGATGACTATGCTCTATGGAAGCTATGCCATAGTGTGAGAATCCTAGCTGGTCTTGTGTAGCCTTGGGTGTTGTGCAAAGCAAGATGAGATTTAACATCACCGACTAAACATGTAGAGTCATAACACTAGCTATTTTAGGACAGGGGTTCAATTCCCCTCGTCTCCACCAATATTTAATCTAACTTCATCTAATACCCTCTAAGAATTACCATAAAATAATCATCTTAACCCTACTTATTGTTTAAGTTAGTCTAATATGTAGTAGTCACATCTAAGTAAAAGAGTAGTACTATTAGTAGTCACTTTAAAAAATATAATGTACCCCAATAAAAGAACCAATAAAAAAATATTTTTATTCTAAAAGTGTAAAATTAGAAAAAGAGAAGGGTAAGTGATGAGCACAAAAAGAAAAGTATACAGTGCAAAGTTCAAATAAAAATTGATAGTTTTAGCTACTCGAAAAAGAAACATTTTTAAAAAAAGTGTTGCTTTGTTTCTTTTTTTAGTAAAAAATACCTTTGAAGCCCACAATTTAGGGCTTATATAAAAAGCATAAAGTGTTTCTTTTTATGTGCTAAGTATGTGTTTTTTGTGCTTTTGTTTCTTTTACAACCCTCAAACTGAAAAATAAAGGTTGGGGGTTGTAAATATACCTAAAGCTCGGAGTTTACAGCAAGACAACCACTAGACAACCTTTAGGGGGTGGTTGTTGATTTTCTGTAATATTAGGCTTTATCTATTTTGCTGAAAACTACGGAAAAACCCCAAATTACTCCCCAACCCCAGCAAAGTCAGTAATCTCTCTCCACTCATCATCCGAAATTCCCCTGTCTTCCTTAAAT
>NZ_JAACKB010000394.1 GCF_010892395.1 Sulfurovum sp. bin170 | reverse complement strand
ATTTGTTGGTCAAAATAGTTTGATGGCTAGACCTATTACTATTGTGATTAAAAAGTTGAATGGGGCTAAAAAAACTCTAATTGATACATTTACTATTAAAACATCTGACTTAGCTGTTGGTGATACAGTTGTTATTTTAGATAGTGAAGATGAGCCTCTTGCTGAGAAGAAGGTTAAAAAGTAGCATTAAACTAATGCTACAGAGTCACACTTAAGCCCAAAAGAGTATAATCAAAAAAAGAATCCAAGAAGAGCAAAAGATGAAAAAACTACCCATAGGAATAAGTGATTTTAAAGAGTTAATATATGAGAATTTTTACTATATAGATAAAACAGATTTTATCCTTGAGACCATAGATAGTAATGCCAAAGTTATCTTACTCCCTCGTCCAAGAAGATTTGGTAAGACTCTAAATCTTAGTATGTTGAACTATTTTTTTAATATTGAAGAGAATAACAAAGAATTATTTAATAACCTAAATATATCCAAAAATAGTATCGCAATGAGCCATTGTGCAAAATATCCTATTATCTATATTACCTTTAAAGATGTTAAAGAGGATAGTTTTGAAAAGAGTTTTTTAAAAATAAAACGGTTAGTCAGTAATGAATTTAAAAAGCACTATAAAGCTATTGTGGATAGCAATATAGACAGTACTGATAAAAAAAGAGTAATAGAGATTATAGATGAAGAGGCATCAGAGGTTAATATAGAGGACTCTTTTAAACTTCTCTCACGGCTATTAACTGCCACCTATAACCAAAAGTGTATTGTCCTCATAGACGAATATGATACCCCCATTCAGACAGCTTTTCTAAAAGGTTATTATGAGGAGATGGTAGGCTTCTTCAAAACTTTTATGGGTGCTGTGCTAAAAGATAATGATGTTCATATATATAAAGCTGTTTTGACAGGAATTCTTAGGGTATCAAAGGAGTCTATCTTTAGTGATTTAAATAATATAAAGGTCTATACACTCTTGAACCGTGAGTTTAGTGATAAGTTTGGATTTACAAAGGATGAGACCAAAGTGGTGCTAAATGAGTACAATCTATTAGACTCTTACGACGAGGTGAACAGATGGTACGATGGCTACACGATAGGGGGTAAATCTATCTTGAATCCGTGGTCTCTTCTAAACTATATAGATAGTAAAGAGTTTGATGTTTATTGGGCAAATACATCATCAAATGGTATTATAAGAACTCTCATAGAGAATTCAGATGAGTTTAGAGATGATTTAAAACTGCTTCTAAAAGGTGAGAAGATAGAAAAGGTCATCAATCCAAATATAACTTTTAAAGATAGAGATTTCAATTTCAATGAGGAGATGCTCTACTCTTTTCTCTTCTTTTCTGGTTATCTGAAATATACTTCAAAGAGATTTGAGAGAGGAAAACACTATTGTAATTTGGCAGTTGTTAATATAGAGTGCCAATATATTTTCGAGAATATTATCTCTAACTGGATTGCAGATAGCTTCTCAAATCGTAAACTTCGAATACTTCTAAAATCATTAACCGATGGTGAACTTCATACATTTGAGAGAATTTTTAGTGAGTTTGTAAGAGATACTCTATCTTTTTATGATACAGCCAAAAATATAGAGAGTGTCTATCACGCCTTTTTCTTAGGACTCTTGATAAATTTAAATGATTATGAGATTATATCAAATGAAGAGGCAGGGTACGGTAGGGTTGATATTATGGTGCTTCACAAACAGGATAAAAGCAGATTAGCCATTATTATGGAGCTAAAAACAATCGATGATTTTATAGAGGAGACAAAAGATAAGGCGTTGCAGAGTGCAGTTAAGCAGATTGAAGAGAAAGCCTATGTCTCTAAAGTGCAAAAAAAAGGGTATGGTAATATTTTAAGCTTTGGGGTGGTTTTTGATGGTAAAAGAGTTTGGATTGAGAAGTGCTAGAGAAGTGGTGGCTTATGAATTATGATATTTTGGAATGGATTGCTTCTTGTATTGAGATGGATATAT
>NZ_JAACKB010000393.1 GCF_010892395.1 Sulfurovum sp. bin170 | reverse complement strand
GTAGGTGACCAATATTATATTCATTCGGAATCGGAGACTTTAGTCCCGAATATAGCGAGGCTAAAGCCATCGATTCCAATCTTTTTGAAATTAATTTTGAGTAGGTACTTATATACTAAGTTCGATACTCCGCATTAATTTTAACATACTCATAAGATAAATCACATCCATAAGATGTATACGATTCATCACCTAGACCAATATCACAAACGACTCTAAAGCTATCATTTTTCATTATTTTATAGGCTTTGTCCTCTCGCGTCTTATCAAGCTCTCGCTGTTCGTCAGAGTAGATAAGTAGGTTATCATAGTGAATAGTGAGCTTTGTATCATCACACTCAATACCTGATGCACCGATAGTTGAGGCGATTCGTCCCCAGTTTGGGTCTTCTCCAAAGAGAGCTGTTTTGACTAGTAGAGAGTTGCTTAGAGCCATACTTGCCTTTTTTGCTTCATCTTCTGTTTTTGCACCTTTTACCTCAAAGGCTACCAGTTTATTGGCTCCCTCTCCATCTCTTAGTATCATCATCGCTAGTTCAAATGTTATCTTATTTAGAGCAACTCTAAATGCCTCTTTGTTATATGAACCTGATAACTTATTTGATAAAAGCATAATTGTATCATTTGTGGATGTGTCGCCATCTACAGAGATGCGGTTAAATGAACCCTCTGTGGCAACGGTTAGTAGCTCCTCCATATCCTCTTTTGGAATATCCGCATCGGTGGTAATAAAGCAGAGCATAGTAGCCATCGCAGGGTTTATCATACCTGCACCTTTGGCAATACCTGCTATATGAAAAGAGTCACCACTATCGAGGTCGATTTTGAAACATAACTCTTTTTTAAAAGCATCAGTTGTCATTATCGACCGTGCTGTCTTTTCTGAGTTTTTAGCATCAAAGTCAAACTTCTCAAAAGCAGAGCATATTTTCTCCTGATTTAGACGATAGCCTATAACCCCTGTTGATGACATAACAGGATTATGTATTTGAACTGTAGGGGCAGACCGATGTGTCTGCCCTCGAAGATTTTCAAAAATAGACTCAATATCCTCTACCCCCTTATCTCCTGTCATAGCATTGGCATTTTTCGCATTCATAAGTATAAAGTTGGTTTTAAATCCATCAGGATACAGTTGATAGTGTTTGATAGGTGCTGCTTGAAATTTGTTACTGGTAAATCGTGCTGATATATCACAATGCACCTCTGAACGGATAAAAGCAACATCTCCATCAACATCACTCTCTTCCAAATTGGCAGGATTAGTTTTCATCCCAACATTAACCCCATCACAAAAGAACCCCTTGACATTTGAGATTCCACCTTTTATTGAAAATAGATTAAACATTCTTCATCTCCTCTGGTTGTATAGTTTTTCTAATTATTTTTTTTACTTTTCGGATACCCTCACTGGGACCAATCAGTAGAAGTTTGCTTCCTGCTGTTATGGTGGTATCTCCTTTTGGCATAGGAATAAATTTTCCATCCTGATATCTGATACCGATAATAGTAACATTAGCAATCTCTCTAAAATTTACATTTCTGACCTTTTTTAGAGTTGTCCAAGATGTTTTTTTGACTACAGTCTCCTCCATATCAAGGGGGGTATCTTGTTTGTATAGAAACTCTTGAAGTAGATTCTCCATATCTGGACGAATTGCTATAGCATTGACCCTCTGTGCCATGATATTTGTAGGTGTGACTACTTTGTCTGCACCTAATTTTTTCAGTTTCTCCTCATCACTTGTATAGTGTGCATTTGAGATAATCAGGTATGAACGCCTCCTACCTATCTCTTTTTCATAGAGTCTTACAGATGCGATAGTGGCGATATTGTCTGCGATATTATCAGCTAGAGTTATGATACCCTTTGCAGAGGAGAGATGTGACTTTAGTATCGCCTCTTCTGTATGGGGTTCACCTTTGACAAAGTATGGGTATCTATATTTTGTAGCTATCTCATCCATATTTTCACTTGGGTCAATAACCACAAAAGGGATATGACTCTCTCGTAGATATTTAGTCACTTGGATAGTAAACTCATTATGATAACAGATAACAAAGTGCTGTTTTAGTCGTGCAATATTGTATAACATGCGTCTCTCCTTTATAATATTTTTTAGCTCACCTCTATTGAGAACCTCTACGATAATACCAATGGCAACGGAGAAGATAAGAAACCCAAAGATAATAAGAGATATAGTGAAAATTCGTCCAATATCAGAGATTGGAGCCATCTCGCCAAATCCAACTGTGGTAAATGTAATGCCAGTCTGATAGAGTGCATCAAGAAGTGACATATCATCAACAAGCATATATCCAAAGGTTCCAAACATCATGGTTAGAACAGTTAAAATTAGGGGAAGTCTAAAAGGTGCTAAGAGTACATACAACTCATCGTTTAGAGTTATATGTGGTTTTATAGTCTCTCGCCATCCGAGAAACTTTTTGAGTCTATTTTGAGGCATATTTCATAAGTAATTTACGCTTTTTATAGGAAACGCAGACTTTAGTCGCGTAAATAGAGCGAGGCTAAAGCCATCGGTTCCAAGCCAAAATAGTAATTAGAGACCTATTCCGCCTCTGTTGTTTCAGCTGTAGCTTGAGCTGCTTTTTTCT
>NZ_JAACKB010000392.1 GCF_010892395.1 Sulfurovum sp. bin170 | reverse complement strand
TGAAGTGAAAAAAGCTTCACTCTATTATAGGGACGGAGAACCATGATGGTTACTTTCATTTCACAATGTGAGAAAAATGCTCTAAAAAGAACGAGAAGAGTTTTAGACTCTTTTGCCAATCGTATAGGTGACAATACTTGGCAGACAATCATAACCCAAGAAGGTTTAAAGGCTGTCAAAAAATTGCTTAGTAAAACTGCTTCTAAAAGTACAGCTGTGTCTTGTCACTGGATACGAAGTCGTAGTCGTAGTGACTTTTTGTGGGTAGTAGGGAATAGAGATAGATTTAATAAGGAGGGAATTGTGCCTGTGAATTGGACGAAAAAAAATATTTTGGATAATTATAAAGAGAGTGATTGGAAGTACCTACCTCTTATTCAGTCCTTGACAGCTCTCTCTGCTCTCTTTCATGATTGGGGTAAATCGACCAAACTTTTTCAAGAAAAATTAAAGTCTAGTACTAAACAAGGTGACCCTATTCGGCATGAGTGGATTTCTTGTATGTTGCTTCATGCTTTTATCGTTCAAAATGAGAAGAGTGAAGAGGGTTGGTTGAATTCTTTGACTTTGGGTGAGATAGATGAAGAGGGTTTGAAAAAAAGTGTGCTGGGTGTAGATAGGCAAGTTTTTAAAAATCTTCCTAATTCTGCCAAGCTTATTATGTGGTTGATTGTTTCTCATCATCGGTTGCCTAGTGATTCAGTAAAAAAAGATAAGATTCGACAAGAGTGGAATGGTGTAGAGTCCAATTCTATTGATGATGCTTTGGAGTATATTACTCAATCTTGGGGATATGAGAATAGGTATGATGAAGAGGAGTATCAAAAGCGTTTAAAACAATGTTTTGAGTTTCCTCATGGATTGTTGAGCAGTTCGGTTAAATGGAAAAAAGAGCTTAAAAAATGGTCAAATCGTCTGCTTGGTTCTTTGTATCTGCTGGAAGAGGCTATGAACGATGGAAGTTACAGAGTGGTTTTACATCATGCACGATTGGCTTTGATGTTGGGAGACCATTATTACTCCTCTCGTGATGCTGATATGGCATGGAAAGATACGCAGGGACTCTTTGCCAACACTGACCCAAAAACCAAAGTGTTAAAACAGAAGCTTGATGAGCATCTTTGTGGTGTGATGAAGAGTGCTTTAAAAACAGTTTACCTATTACCTGCTTTTGAAAAAGAGCCACCGTTGGTTGAGGACAATAGAGTGCTAAAAAAGAGAAGCCCAACAGCTTTTTCTTGGCAAGACAAAGCTGTTAATAAACTAAAACCTTTTATGGAAACTGATAAAAGGCAAGGTTTTTTTGCTGTCAATATAGCAAGTACAGGTTGTGGTAAAACTTTTGCTAATGCAAAAGTAATGCAGTGCATAGCCGAAGAGAGAGATACACTTCGGTATGTTTTGGCTTTAGGGCTTAGAACACTTACCTTGCAAACAGGCGATGAGTATAGAGAACGTATTGGATTAGATGAGAGTGAGTTGGCCGTGTTGATAGGCTCTAAAGCTGTTTTGGAACTACATAACAGAGCCAAAGAAGAAGCGTCTGAACCTGTAGAAGATTATGGTTCAGAGTCTAGTGAATCACTACTTGATGAGTGGATAGATTTTGATTCGGCTATTCCTGAAGAAGGCTTGGCTACAGTGCTTAAAAAGCCCAAAGATAAAGCTTTTCTCTATGCTCCTGTCTTAGTCTGTACCATTGACCATTTGATGGGTGCAACAGAGACAAAAAGAGGTGGAAAATATATTTTGCCCTCTTTGCGTCTGATGAGTTCAGATTTGGTTATAGATGAGATAGACGACTTTACAGGTTCTGACCTTATTGCCATAGGACGGTTGATTTATTTAGCAGGGATGCTTGGTAGAAAAGTGATGATTTCCTCTGCGACCATTCCACCTGATTTGGCAGAAGGATATTTTAATGCCTATAAAAAAGGGTGGCAACTCTTTTGTAAAGCAAGAGAGGCTAAAAATGAGATAGTCTGTGCATGGATTGATGAGTTTAAAACAGAAGTTTCATTGGTGCATAGTTCAAAAAGTATGGAAGCCGTAGAGAACTATAGAGAAGCACATACAAAGTTTGTAAAAAAGCGTGTCTCTAATTTGAAGTTAGAACCTGTCAAACGAAAAGTAGAGATAGTAGACTGTCAAGAGGAGATGGAAGAGAGTGAGTTTGAAGAGGAGGAGAGTAAAGAGAAGCATTATTTTTCTAAAATAAAGAGTGCCATTGTTCAAAATCATAAGCTTCATTATACAGTAGATAACAGAACCAATATTCGTGTTTCCTTTGGTGTTGTTCGTATGGCAAACATACGACCTTGTGTGGCATTAGCAAAGTTTTTAGCTAAAGAGGAAAGTGAGGATGTTGAGATGAAAGTGATGGCATATCACTCTAATCAAGTGTTGCTTTTACGACAAGCCCAAGAGCAGTACCTAGAGGGTGTGTTAAAACGAAAAGAGAAAGAGGGGGAAGAGCCAAAAGCATTTGAAGATGAGGTTGTTCGTTCGCATTTAGATAGATGTAAAACTAAAGATATGATTTTTGTATTGGTAGCAACACCTGTAGAGGAGGTTGGTCGAGACCATGATTTTGATTGGGCTGTGATAGAACCCTCTTCGTATCGTTCTATTATTCAATTGGCAGGTCGTGTTAGACGACATAGAGTTGAGGAGATAAGTAATCCCAATATTGCTCTGATGCAGTATAACTATAAAGCTTTTAAAGAGAATGATGAAGAGGGAGAAGCCTATTTTAACTATCCTGGGTATGAAGTTGGCATAACCTTGGATACGCATGATATGAGAGAATTGGTAGATACAAAAGCTCTTGAAGAGCGATTGGATGCAACGGCTAGAGTAATGAAGCCTGAAAAATTAAAGCAGAAATCTTCATTGAGTGACTTGGAACATTATCAAACTCAAAAATATTTAACCTCTTATGATGGAAAAGGGGCAACATCTCTGCAAGGCTATTTGGATGAGAATTGGTTTTTGACAGCACACCCACAATACTTGCACCCCTTTAGAGAGAGTGAACCGACACAAAAAGTTTTTTTGGTTTATGATGAGAATAATAGAGATTATTCATTTTGTGAGATAGAAGGGTATGACAATATTATCAAAAGAGAGGAGTTATTGCAGATTAATAGAGTAGAGATTGATGATGAGATGAGAAGTGGATTGTGGTTGAGAAGAGACTATAATACTTTAGTAGAAGAGTTTGACAAATCTAAAAGAGCTATCTCTATAAAATATGGAGAGTTGAGCTTTGGCTACTATGAGGGCAGTGAGTATGAGTATAGTGACCAATTTGGGTTGGTTAAAATATAAAATAATTAAAAGGAGACCTATTATGAATAAAACAATATCCAAGTTTTTTGATGATAAAAAAGAGGCTTGGATTAAAAAAAATCTTAAATCTTCAATGGAAGAGGATGAGGTTTTAGAACTGCATGAAAAATGTGCAATTGAATTTTCACGGCAAGTTTGGTTGCCCAATGCTTCTAAAAGAGCAGGGCAGATTTCTATGGCGACACATCCATGTACTTTTTCTCATCCGAGTTCGAGAAAAAACAAAAATGGTTATGTCACTTCGATTATTGCCAATGTAGAAAAAAGAGATGATGGATTTTTACGGACAGGAAATGTAGAAGTTCAGCGAGATGCTTTGGGTAATGCAGCTGCTTTGGATGTGCATAAGTTTTTAACTTTGATAATGCCTGATGGTAAACAGCTCATAGAGCATATACAAGAAGAGACATCATTGGCAATCTCTCTTTTGACAATGAAGAACAAAAACTATAATGAGTTGAGAGATGAATTTTTGGCAATGGTCTCAACTTCTACAGAGTCTGTAACAAGTTCAAAAATAAAACAAGTCTATTTCCCTGTAAAAGATGATTATCATCAACTCTCTATTTTGACTAACTCTGGTATGGTTTTTGCGTTGAGAAAACGACTTAATAAGATACGTTTTGGAGAAGATGAAGAGGAGAAAGAACTTTTAAAAGAGTTACGAGAGAGTAGAAAAAATAGTAAATTTTCAGAAGAAGCCTATAGAGAGATTCATCATCTAACTACCATAGGATATGGAGGAACTAAACCTCAAAATATCTCTGTGTTAAACTCTCAAAATGGAGGAAAGGCACAGCTTCTCCATTCGATGCCACCCACTTTAGATAAAAGAGAAGTTCATTTTCCTAAAATAGATTTTTTTAAAAACTCTATAAGTATTTGGGAGTTCAAAGATACTTTTTTTGCTCTAGATAACATCTATAAAACTGACTATAACAATGTCAATATTCGTGAGGGTAGAGATTATCGTTATGGAGAGATAATAGATAGAATCATTGATAAGATGTGGGCGATACGAAATGTTTCAGAAGAGCAATACTATGAAAAAAACTCCAAACTAAAACATCATCAAAAAGTATGGCTTCATCATGAGTATCAAGATGAGAGAGAAAAGAATGATGAGTGGCTAGATAAGATGTTAAAAGAGATAGCACGATGGGTCATTGATGTGGGCTATAAGAAAGTTGTAGGAAAGAAAGAGCATATAAAGTTTGGGAAAGGAGAGTATTTACATCTTTTGACTCTTCTTGAAAAATATAAGGAGGCATTACGATGATAAAGACTCTATTAATTGTACCCCATATAGAGGTACACAATGCAAATGCTCTCTCTAGTCCTTTTACCATAGGGTTTCCTGCCATGACTGCATGGTTGGGAGCTGTTCATGCTCTGCAACGAAAGCTCAATAGTGATGGTTTTGAAGCGTTGAAATTTACGGCAACAGGGGTGGTTAGCCATAAGGCTGATTTGCAAGTGCATAAAGGGGTTGGAGATTATGTCTACTCTATTGTAGGGACAAGTAACCCTGTAGAGAAAGATGGAAAACGACCTGCTTTTATAGAAGAGTCAAGAGTACATCTTGATGTTTCTTTGGTTATTGAATTTTCAGGACTTCATAAACGAGATGAAGAGAACTTTTTAGAAAGAGTGGTGCATCATCTCAAATCAAGAATGAAAATGGCAGGTGGCGATATTTTCAAGCTTAGAAAACCCATTATAGAGAGAGAAGAGCAAGGTGAAGAGAGCGATACACAGCGTATTCGCCGAAAACTTATGCCTGGGTATGCCATTGTCGAGCGACGAGACTTGATGATGGATGCGATGAAACAAGGTTTAGATGGTTTAGATGCACTTTTAGAGTATGTGACGATTAATCACAGTTGTGAAAAAGATGATGAGGGCAAAGTACTCTGGTCAAGCAGTCGAAAAAGTGCTGGTTGGATTGTGCCTATAGCCACAGGTTTTCAGGGTATATCAAAATTAGGATCTGCCAAAAATCAGCGTGATCCAGATACACCTCATCGTTTTGCTGAATCTGTTGTGACCTTGGGCGAGTTTAAGATGCCATATAAGATTGAGTCTATTGATGAGATTTTATGGTATTACAGTGCAGACAAAGAGCATGGATTGTATCTGTGTGAACAAAATAAAAATAATAGTTAAAAGGAAAATAACATGGCAAAAGAGAAAAGTAAAGTAGCATCGGTTTTAGCTTATGAGAAGAAATTGGTCCCATCAGATGGACAGATGTATGGAACAACTTGGGACAAAAAAGAGAATAAAACAGCTTTGAAATTGGTAGAGAAATCGGTGAGAGGTACGATTGCAAATCGTCTAAAACCTGCTATCAAAAATGACCCTGCAAAACTTAATGCAGAGGTAGAAAAAGCAAACTTGCAAACAGTAGACTCTTGTGCCTTGGAGCCACTACAAGACACACTTGTGTTAAATTTTACGCTAAAAGTTTTGGGTGGTATCAAAGAGCCATCTGCTTGTAATAATTCAGATTTTTTAAAAACCTATCAAGAAGCAATAGCAGGTTATGTAGAGAAAGAGCAGTTTAGAGAGCTTGGATTGCGTTATGCGATTAACTTAGCCAATGGACGATTTTTATGGAGAAACAGAGTAGGAACAGAGTTTATTGAGGTTGAAGTTAAAGATTTGATTTCAAATAAGAGTTGGAGCTTTGATGCTAAGAGTTTTTCTATTCGTTCTATGCAGAGTGATAATAAAGAGGCTATAGATTTAGGTGAAAAGATAGCTAATGCACTTGCAAGTGATGATGAGTTTTTGATGTTAGAGATAACAACCTATGCCAAAGTGGGAAAAGCCCAAGAGGTCTACCCTAGTGAAGAGCTTGTTTTGGACAAAGGAGCAGGCAAAAAGAGTAAGATTTTGTATGCTGTAGATGGTGTAGCCTCTATGCACTCTCAAAAGATAGGAAATGCTTTACGAAGCATAGATACTTGGTATCCTGAGTTTGGCACAGAGTCAGGAAATGGAGCGATAGCCATAGAGCCTTATGGTGCTGTGACCAATATGGGAAAAGCCTTTAGAACGCCAAAAGAGAAGAAAGATTTTTATACTTTCTTTGACAAATTTGCACAGGGTGAAAAGCTTGACTCCGTAGAAGATGAGCATTATGTGATGGCTGTACTTGTGCGTGGTGGTGTGTTTGGTCAGAGCGATAAGTAGGCTTAGTATGAAATACTATATTGATATTAAATTGATGGGTGATACAGAGATTACTCTTGGTTTCATCTGGCAAAAGTTCTATGCACAAATGCATTTAGCTTTAGTTGATATAAAAGATGAAAACAATAGTGTAGATATTGGATTCTCTTTCCCTTTCTATGAGAATCATCCTTTTCCTATGGGAGATGTTTTGAG
>NZ_JAACKB010000391.1 GCF_010892395.1 Sulfurovum sp. bin170 | reverse complement strand
TCATGGCACAATATACCCAAACGCTTCAAAAATCTTCTTAGCCCTCTTAGACATTATAAAAGCATAAAAAGCCGAAACCTCAGCACTCTTCTCACCCTCTTTGAGTATCACAATTCCCTGATTAATTGGCGTATATAGAGTAGCCTCGACATCAGCCCAATTCTCACCCTTTTTAAAATGAGCCATATGTGGACTAAAGAGAGAGGACTTAGCAATAAACCCTATATCGGTGGCTTTTGTTGCATAGGTAACTGTTTGAGAGATGGACTCACCATATACAAATTTCTTCTCTATCTCATCAAATATTTTTGCATTTTTAAGTGCTTCTGCTGTAGCTATTCCATAAGGAGCAGTCTTTGGATTGGCAACAGCTATCTTCTCTATCTTATCACTCTTTAGCAACTCCATCACATTTGAAAAATCTCGCTTTTTAGAACTAAGATATGCCAATGAACCTTGTGCATAAACCAAAGGTCTAGTAACAGCAAAATCTTCTGCATAGAGAGCTTCAGGATACTTCATATTTGCCCCCATTAAAATCTGATATGGAGCTCCATGTTTTATCTGTGCTGTTAGCTTTCCTGTACTTCCTAATATCACTTGCACTTTAGTATCAGGATAGAGCCTGTTAAACTCTTTTTTCAAATCATCAATAGCATAACTCACATTGGCGGCAACTGCGATTGTAATTTTTCCTGCATCAAGATATGCAGAAAATATTAATATAAATAGTAGTTTTAATCTCATATTTTTCCTTCCAAAACTTAATTAGAAAAAAATGTCCCACCCTTCTGAATACCATCAAACAGAAAACTTCTAGCATCATCCAATCCAAAACCAGTAGCTAAAAACATTTTTTTATCTCGTTCTAACAAAAAGTGAGCTGCTTTTAGTTTTGTCACAATCCCACCTGTAGCAAACTCATTATTGGCTGTAGAGGGTGCATCAAGCTCTTCTGGAGTAATTAGACTTACTTTTTCACGCACTTTAGCACTCTCAAATTTTCTTGGATCTTTATCATAAAGAGCATCTATATCAGATAGGATTACTAAAAGTTGGGCATTAAAATTCTCTGTAACAGAGGCTGATAGTTGGTCATTATCTCCAAAAACCAACTCCTCTGTTGCGATAACATCATTTTCATTAATAATAGGAACTACGCCATTGGCTAAAAGATTATCTATTGCCAATTGTGCCAAATGGGTTCTTTTTTTAGAATCCAAATCGGCTGCACTTAGTAGAACTTGTGAACACAAAATACCGTGTCTTGCAAACTTCTCTTGATACATTTTTAGTATCAGTGGCTGACCAATGGCTGCTAATACCTGTTTGTTTCCCACACTCCATCTATCCAGTGGCAAAACGGTATAACCAGCCGATACTGCCCCCGAACTTACCAATATGACCTCTTGACCTTTTTTCATCAAGGAGGCTATAAGGTCAACCAAATCTCGCATTCTATCTTTGGCTACAGCTTCTTTTTCAGTCAAGACATGGGAACCAACTTTGATAACAATGCGATTGTAGCTCATTACGCCTCTTTTTCCTGCTCTTCAACACTCTTTACAAAACCTTTGAGAGCATAACGGAGTGCTTCGGTATTGAGATGAGAAACAGAAGAGATAGGCAAGACAAACAGTGGCTCATCGACAGGTAAATCAACCCCAAAATCTTCTACAAAACCATAAGAGCTGTACTCTTTGTTTGCTTTATATCTATTTAGTGTCTTATTGATATTAAACCCAATATCCTCTATAAACTGCTCGGTCAATCTATTAACCTCATCCGTAGAGAACGAATCACACTTTGTAATCGCAACAGCAAATTTTCTTCCTGCCAATTCACTAGAGTAGCGTTGAAGCTCCACCAATAGCGTCTCATACTGATACTTCATCTCACGATAATTCGCAGCATCCACAAGTAGAAGAAGCGTTTTGGTTCTCTCAATGTGCTTCAAAAACTCCAAACCAAGCCCTCTACCATCACTTGCACCCTCGATAATCCCTGGTATATCAGCCATCATAAAGGAGTCAAACTCACCAACCATAACCACACCCAAGTTTGGTATCAATGTTGTAAACTCATACGATGCTACTTTGGGTCGTGCATTGGAGATAGCAGAGATAAGTGTTGACTTTCCAACACTAGGATAACCTACCAAACCAACATCAGCGATAAGTTTCATCTCCAGACGAATCTCTTTGGTAATCCCTGGTAACCCTGGTTGAGCGTAAGTAGGTCTCTGATTGGTTGAACGCTTAAAATGCGTGTTGCCAAGCCCACCTTTTCCTCCTTCTAAAAAGAGAACATTCTCTCCCTCTTCAACCAAATCAAAAAGAATCTCATCAGTCAAAGCATCTACAATCTGTGTCCCTGGAGGCACAACAATCTCTATACTCTTTCCTTTACGACCATAACACTTACGACCCTCACCAGGGCGACCATTTTCTGCTTTAATATGATTTCGACCTCTTAGGGCGGAGAGCGTGTCGGTATTGTTATCTACAGTAAAGTAAACTGAACCACCTTTACCACCATCACCACCATCGGGTCCACCTTTTGCCACAAACTTCTCTGTCCAAAAGGAGATGCACCCTGCCCCACCTTTTCCTGAACTCAACATTAACTCTACACTATCTACAAACATCTGTTTCCTTTAATAAACACTACTATATACAATACATATCTTATATAGGAATAGTTATTATGATTTTTTGGAATTATATCTAAAAAGATAAAGAAGGGAATAAAAAATATAATGAAGGGTAGACACATGGGTCTACCCCTACGAAAATTATGCAGGTATTACAGAGACTCTTTTTTTACTTTTACTAACATTGCTAAATTTAACAACACCTTCAATAAGAGCATAAATTGTATGGTCTTTACCCATACCAACACCTGTACCTGGGTGAACTTTTGTTCCTCTTTGTCTGATAATAATATTACCAGGGATTACAGTTTCACTACCATATTTTTTTACACCTAGTCTACGACCAGCTGAATCACGATTATTTTGTGTAGAACCTTGACCTTTTTTGTGTGCCATATTATAATGCTCCCTTACGCTATACTTGTTATTCTGACTCTAGTAAAGTCTCTTCTGAAACCTCTTTTGAGCTTTGAATCTTTTCTTCTTCTCTTCTTATAGATGATAACTTTTTTGTCACGACCTTCGTTAATCACCTCACCTTTAACCACAGCACCCTCTACAAAAGGAGCTCCTACAGTTAATTCACCGTTATCTACTGCTAGAACTTCTTTGAACTCTACAGCAGTTTTTGGCTCAAGACTCATCTTATCAAAACAGATAATATCACCCTCTTGAACTTTAAATTGTTGACCACTTGCTTTAATGATTGCGTACATTGCAAACCCTTCTATTGATTGTTATAACACCAATAAGAGTATTGGCGTTTTTAAAAAAGTTTGAGATTATACCCAAAAGAGTTTTAATTCTTTTTTAAAGGTAAGAGGTTTCTCTAACTAACTTTTTTTATAGGCGATAAATAGAGAAAAAATAACACCTATTGGAAGAGAGAGGATAAAGAGACCTTTAAACTCTGTAAATAAAAAGTATGGCCAAGCCAGAGCTACCAAAGAGAATGTATCCGCAATCTTCTCCACAGGGAAAAGCCCCAAAGCACTAGAGAGGATTGTTAAAATAACTACAGATATATAGAGTGTAGAGAGAAAACTCCATATAAAATCCTTTACCCTAACTCTCTTATCTACATCTTCCATCTCTTTTAAGTTTCTTTTATATAAAACAACTGCATGGTTTTCAAATTTTTTACGCTGTTCAATCTTTTTTTTGAGCTCTACTCTCTTCTCTTCAAAAGCAATTAGTGGATTAACTTCCAAATAGAGTACAATCAGTCTGCTATCACTGCTAGATTCTCTTATCTTCCATATAGGATAGATACCATTTTCATATATAGTAGTATATAACTTTTGCAGAGTCTCATCTGTAATAATATTATCAGTAACAAACTCAAAATTAGTCTCATTTAAAAATGTCGCTACCTTCTGCTTTATCGGAAGGTATTTTGTTAATGTTTTAATACTACTACTGTCTTTTCTTGAGAACATATCATCTTCAAGCTCTAAAATATCTATTTTCAGTGGCTCTCCATTATTAGCAGACTCTAATAGATTAAATTGAAACTCATCTATCTCTTGTTGAATTTTTTCTGTAAACTCTCTCTTAGATAGATGTTTTCTATAATTAATCATCTCCTCTAAAGATAATTCCTTCTTTTCTACTTCAACCTCTTTCTCTTGCTGTTTTAATTTTAATATACTTTGTGCTTTTAATCTTAAGTCTCCCATTATAT
>NZ_JAACKB010000390.1 GCF_010892395.1 Sulfurovum sp. bin170 | reverse complement strand
GCCATCGTTTCCTTATATGCAATTTGCATTTTCGGAATCGGCGTGTTTACACCCGAACTATTTGGTTCAAAAAAAGCTTAATTCATTGGCATTGGGCTTCAGCCTCGCTTTGTTCGGGACTAAAGTCTCCGACTCCTAAGAGTTTTGCAAGATGTCTAATATAAAAACCCAAACAACCAAAGAGGAACTTTCCTATCCATCCCTATCTCTATATCATCAAGAGCCAAAAAGGAGTGGGGTATATCTTTTATCTGCTTAAACCCTTTATTTTTGCCACCTACCTCAAAGGTAAATTTCTCATCTACCAAGAAATCTCCTCTATCAACATAGTGAACTCTATGCCCTGAAGCCACCATGCTAACAAAATAGGTCTCACGGATTGTTCCTATCTTGGAGTTCATACAGAGAGCTGAAAAAAGATTGGTATTGGCAAGATACAACTTATCAGGCTTTCGTATCGCTTTAAAGCGTTTTGCCTCATGAGATATGTGATTGATCAGTTCGGCTTTTCCCAAATAGGATATATACTTATAGAGTGTCATCTTGGTTATGCCCACTGTTGTGGCTAATTTATCAATAGAGAGTTCCAATGGTTCAGAGACACAGATGGTCAAAAGCAGTTTTTTTAGCGTATCTATCTTATCGGCTTGTATATTAAAGAGTCGTCCTAAATCTTTGTGTAAAACGGTATTGATAGTCTCATGAATTCGGTCAATGTATTTCAATTTATCTTCAAAATAAAATGGATAAACCCCAACATCAATAAACTCATCGTAAAGTTTGAGTATCTTTTTATCTACAAGTCTCTCTATAATATCATAAACAATCGATTCATGATTTTCAAGCAACACTTCCAAGCTATAAGCCTTCAACTCTATCTTTTGTGTTACCTCCAAATACTCCCTAAATGAAAAAATAGGCATCTTATACATAGAGTATCGTCGTGCAAAATCTGGACTGGTTATCTCTATCGCAGATGAGCCTGAAAAAAGCACTTTGACATCTAAAAAGTCATAAACCGATTTTAGCTCGGCTTGAAAGTCATCAGCTTCATGAATTTCATCTATCACGATAAATTCGCCACCCCGTTTGACAAACTCATCAACAAAATCAAAAAGTGAAACCCCTTTAAACATTGGATGGTCACAAGAGATATAGAGCTTTTTAGATGAATGTAGTTCGTTCTCTTTAAGTATTTGCAACAACATCGTGGTCTTGCCAACCCCACGGCTTCCATAAACACCGATGGTTCTGCTTTTGGAGTTGAATACTTCACTATAGAGGTATCTTCTGTATATTGGGAGAGTTTGGTTCTGTTTGAGAAGTGATAGTCTTTTGGCATTTTTTAATTTGGTTTGCATTTTTACTCCGATTGGTATAACTTGATATACTTATTATTTATTTTTTAGTATATCATATTATACTTAATTGGGAATAGTGACTTGTGAGAATACTAATTATATTTATTGGTTATTATTTAGGAAACTTTTGTAAAAGCAATGCTTCATAACCTGACAATTTTCTAAACTGTCCATCTCGAACATACAAAATTCCATGTCGTCCTCGACGCAATGTCGGAGTCTTTCCCTCATAAATTCTCAAATCAGACTGCCGTGTATCCAACACTCTATACTCTTTAGACAAAAGCTCATCTATATTGTATTTCCCCTTATTGTACTTGTTATCCAAATACTTCAAAAATGTCTGATACGCAGGTAAATTCTCATCAAATATCAATTTCTCATCACTATCAATCAAGCACTCTTCCAAAGATTGAGTAGTACCACTATATTTTGAAGGAAACTAATAAGAAAAATCATCATCAATCAACTCTTTTTTAACACCCACAAAATAGATTCGCTCCCTCATCTGTGGCACACCAAAATCCAAGCTATTTAGAACCTT
>NZ_JAACKB010000389.1 GCF_010892395.1 Sulfurovum sp. bin170 | reverse complement strand
GTGTATCACCTATCATCCAAACAGAATCTATATCATGCTCCAATCTCTCCAAAGCCTTTAAAATAGGTTCTGCGTGAGGTTTTGGATTTTTTACATGTTCACGACCGATTAAAACATCAAAGTATCCCATCAAATCCATATGTTCTAATAAAATTGTTGAATATTCACCTGTTTTAGTCGTAACCACACCAAGAGTAGCAAACCTACTAGCCTCTATCACTGACTCTCTAGCTCCTTCAAGTAGTATGGTCTTTTGACAAGAGATAATTCGATAGTGCATTTTATAGGCGTGAACATGAGCAGATACTCTCTTCTCATCTACACCCAGCGTTAAAAACATATTCTCTAATGTATGCCCTATCTCATTTTTTATTTTATCAACAGAAGGAACAACAGAACCAAATGACTCAAAAGCTACTTTAAAACCCTCTAAGATGGCCTCGGTTGAGTCTATAAGCGTTCCGTCCAAATCAAACAGTATGACAGGTTTAATCATCTAACTCACTTTTCTTAAGTCAATAGCACTATCTATCGCTATCATTGTCTCAGCATCAATAACTCCATCAACTGCCAAACTATTGCTCTTTATCTGAAAATCTCGAACTATAGTAGCCATATTCTCATCAAAATTACCATTTTCCTCTAATCCATATCCTATGGAATTAAGCATCTTTTGTGCAATTAAAACCATACTTCCTTGACATCCAAGTTTAATAGACTCAAAGTCCGAATCCTCTATATTTTGGTTACTCATATCAACTCCTTATTATTATAGTTATTGTTAGTACTTCCTAGATGCCATGATACATGAAAAAATTTATTTAATCGTGAAATATTTTTCGTAATTCTAATTTAAATTTTTCATAAAGTTTTATACTGTTTCTTCTTGCAGATTTACAATATAAATTAAAATAGTTGCTGTTTTTAGATATTATAAAATCAAAGAAATTTACTTCTATATTGGACTATTTATAGTAAATTCTTCACATCTAATTAGGACTCCAAAGAATAGTTAAAGATTAGTTTTTTTAAGTGGGTGAGAAGAAAAGTAACACATTTTTTTTTAAAAAAATGAACAAGCGTTTCTATCTTCACTATATTTTTGGTAATTTAGGAGCTGACCTTAATAACTTCTGCGTATACGCATTTTGTGGATTCTTCATCACACTCTCCACCCTCCCCTGCTCCACTATCTTTCCCTCTCTCATCACAGCTACCTCATCGGCAACCATTGAGATGATAGATAAATCATGAGTTATAAATAGATAAGATAATCCACTCTCCTGTTGCAACTCTTTCAAAAGTTTTAAAACCTGTGAACGAACAGAAACATCCAAAGCACTCGTAGGCTCATCACAAATAATCAATTCAGGCTCCACGGCCAAAGCTCTAGCAATCCCTATCCGTTGTCTCTGTCCTCCTGAAAACTCATGAGGATAACGCTCCATATATTGGGTCTCCAATCCAACTTTGACCAAAAGCTCCTCTATTCGTCTGTCTTGATTTTTTTTATCTTTGGAACCAACCCCCAAACTCACCATCCCCTCACGAATAATCTCCCCAACCGTCATACGAGGGTTAAGTGCGGAGTATGGGTCTTGAAAAACTATCTGTATCTTACGACGATAAGGCATCAACTCCTTTTGAGTAAGTTTTGTTATATCAACTCCATCAAAAAGAATCTCACCATCCGTCGAATCAACCAGACGAAGTATCGCTTGACCAATGGTACTCTTGCCACTACCCGACTCACCAACCAAAGCCAAAGTCTTACCACGAGGGATTGAGATAGATACTCCATCAACAGCCTTAACATGACCAACTGTTCTCTGAAATATCCCCTTTTTAATAGGAAAATGAACCTTCAAATCCTTAACTTCAAGCAGATTTTTTCTATTATCAGAAGGTTTTTTTTTCTCTGTAGATGAAATAGCATCTCGTAGCAAAGCTTGTGTGTAAGGGTGTTGTGGATTCTCAAAAAAATCCTCTCTCCTAGCCTCTTCCAAAATCTCACCATAACGCATCACAGCAATCCTATCAGCCATCTGTGCCACCACACCCATATCATGAGTAATAAATAGTATAGATAGAGAACGCTCTTTCTGTATCTCTTTGAGCAACGCCAAAACCTGTGCCTGAATCGTCACATCCAGAGCCGTCGTAGGCTCATCAGCTATCAAAAGCTCAGGCTCACAAGCTAAAGCCATAGCAATCATCACCCTCTGCTTCTGCCCACCAGAGAGCTGATGAGGATACCAATTATACCTCTCTCTTGGCTCTTTCAATGCTACCTCTTCAAAAAGCTCAACCACATTATCTTTAACTGCTTTTTTATCCAAATCCAAATGAAGACGAATAACCTCTGCCACCTGCTCCCCAATGGTCATAACAGGATTGAGAGCAGTCATCGGCTCTTGGAATATCATCGCAATAGAACGCCCACGAATCTTCTGCATAGCAAATTCAGAAATAGAAAAAATAGATTCTCCATTGAGCAATATATCTCCTGAACTCACCGATATAGCATCAGGCAAAAGTCGCATAATGGCTAAAGAGGTAAGTGATTTACCACTTCCTGACTCGCCAACTAGAGCGAAGATTTCACCCTGTTCTATCTTAAAGCTTATAGATTTTAAAAGCTCTTCATTACCTACTTTTAGACTTAAGTTTTTTATATTTAGTATGCTCATTTTTTATTCCTTTTTAGTAGGGTGCGATTGCCATCGCACCACTAATTAGCATAAATTTTATTTTGAATATTGAATAGATGGTGTGATAGCAATCACCCCCTACAAGGCTTTGCCAACATTTCGAATGTATGTCCAATATTACCATTTGCTATAGAAATAATATCAACAATATATTCTGTATTCTCTTTTTTTTCTTCATAACCTCTTTTAAAATCTAACTTTGGACTTTCTTCTGTTTTTATCAATTTTAATAACTCTTGCTTTGTCATTTATAATCCTCAACCCATAGATAGACCAGTTCCATTTCTTTCCCTTATTTCATTGAAATTATTATAGCAAAATTTCCGTAGGTCGGGTTGCCCTCATCCCGAC
>NZ_JAACKB010000388.1 GCF_010892395.1 Sulfurovum sp. bin170 | reverse complement strand
AAATCGGTGTTTACCAATGCTCCAACAGGACATACAGCTGCCGCCTCACCAAGTGACGCGTAGTTTTTATCCTTTTTGACATTGATAATCTTAGACGCATATCCACCAGACTCAACTTGTAGAGCCTCATCACCTGTAATCTCGGTCGAAACCTTAACACACTTCTCACACATGATACACAGAGCTTCATCATATGAGACAAAACCCCAATTCTCAACAGGTTTATGAATATCCCTAGTGGTGAAATTCTGCTCATCAAGACCAAACTCAATGGTCTTATTCTGAAGGTCACACTCTCCACTCTTATCACATACACCACACTCTAGTGGGTGGTTGACATTATAGAGTTTCATAATGTTCTTTCGCTCATGGTAGAGTTCAGAGTTTTGGGTCTGAATCACAGCCCCATCGGTTGCTCTCTCTTGACAAGAGAGAATCATACCCTCCACACCCTCGACATTGACCACACACATACGACATGACGCGATAGGTTTTACCTTGGTAAGATAACACATAGTAGGGATATAAATCCCATTCTCTCTAGCAATCTGCAAAATCGTCTGACCAAACTTAGCTTGACACGATTTACCATCAATAGTTACAGTTATAATTTTACCCATTACAATGCCACCATCGATATGTAGTAACATCGCATACATCGCTCTGCTTCACTTATCGCCTCTGCACCTGTAAATCCAAGGTTTACCTCTTGATTATTAGTTTTTCTCTCGTCAACATCAAGCTTCTCACTCTCTTCTCTTGGAAGATTTGGCATCCAACCTGTGACCTTCTCTTTTTTGTTATAGACCTTGAGTCTTGAGAGATGGTCTTCCATAATCTCATTATCTGTTAGAGTAAGTTTTCCACCATTATAGAGATAACGACTCATTACAGAAGCAGCTCGTTTGGCTTGACCCACTGCATTAACAATGGTCATCGGTCCATACTCACAGTCACCTGCAGCAAAAACACCCTCTTTTGAGGTCATATAGTCCTTACCATTGGTCATAATAGAAGACCAAGAGGTCATCTTCATCTCCCACTCCTCTGGTAGAATCTGCAAATCAAGAGATTGAGAAACAGCAGGAATCAGATAGTCAATATCTATATAGAAGTCACCATCTTCCTGTTTTATCAGTTGCGCCCGTCCACCATTAGGGTCAGGTACAAGGTCAAACTTGTTTACTTTGAGTTTGGTAAGCTTCTCTCCATCATCATAAATCTCTTCTATTGATGAGTGGAAGATAAACTCAACGCCCTCTTCAACAGACTCATGATACTCTTCGTAGGTTGTGTTTCGGATAATGGTTTTCTCATCTCGTCTGTAGAGCATAATGACTTTTTTAGCACCCTCACGAATAGAACATCTCACGACATCCATAGAGGTGAACCCTCCACCAACACAAACTACAACTTTATCGTTTAGCTCATTGGAAGCAGGAGACCCTATATCGTATTTATGCCACAAGTTAACCTTGTCAAGCATCTCAATCGCACCCCAATAACCATCCTTGCTTGGGTCTTCATTCTTCGCACGAACTTTCTTAGAGAGTCTAGCTCCAAAACCAAGGAAAGTGGCATCATACTCAGCCTCTATCTCTTTTAGTCTATCAGCCGTTACTCTATGGTTATTTGTAATTGATACAGCATCCATCTCTAGTACCAAATCAATATCTCTGTTGTACTTGTCGATTGGCATCCGATACTCTGGAACACCAACCGCAACTTCACCACCATTGACAGGTAGTTCTTCAAAGATGTCAACCTTGATACCCTCTAGTGCCAAGTAGTAAGCCACTGTTAAACCAGCAGGCCCCGCACCAATGACAGCTACCTTTTTACCATCATTTCGTAGAGGTTTAGGAGTCACTGGATGGAACCACTCCATCTGATGGTCAGTCTCATAGTCAGCACCAATTCTCTTAAGCTCCATAATGGATATAGGCTCATCAAGATTGGCTCTTCTACAAGCATCTTCACAAGGGTGAGGACAGACTCGACCACAGGTGTGAGCTAGTGGCATGGTTTGACGAGTTGAGACTAACGAATCTGCAAATGTCATATCTCTAACACCCTCAATGTATGCAGGAATATCAACATGTGCAGGACACAAATCGGTACATGGTGCTGTTACTTTTGCGATATATGAGGTATCACCACCATAGTGTTTTGATGGTACTTGACCATCAATACAAGCATCAAACTGCTCTTTATAATGCTCCATCAAATCTAAAATAGGTTTGGGAACTGTCTTCCCAATTTCACACTTAGAGGTGACCATCATCGTCTGACCAATCTCCTTTAGGTGTGCAATATCGTCATGACTTCCCTCGCCCCTAGCTATCTTGTCGAGTAAATCATAGAGGATTTTTCCTCCCCACTTACCAGGTGCACACCGTCCACACGCTTCAGAATACTCTTGGTACTGTGCTGCGTAGTGGTTCGCCAACTCAACTGCGTCTATATCTTCATCAAAGATGGCAACACCATCCCATCCGATAAACGCTTTTGAGTCTCGCTCTCCATGATAAGTCTCTGGGAGTTTAAATCCAGACTTACTCCACTCATCAGGTGACTTATCGCGGTTGTCGATAAGCTCACCTTGCCAAGTAGAGAACAGTAGTTTTGACATTAGTCAGCCTTCTCTTCAGCCAATTTAGCCACTTTTTCAGCGGCCTCTTTCCGTTCTGCTTTTGTCTTATCATCAACTTTTTTCATAACAAGCGTCCAGTCAACCTCATTAAACTTCATAGAGTTCATAAGGTCATGCCCCATATCTTTTACAAAATCAGCCGACTTCTGAATAGAGGAGAAGTCTCCAACTTCAAATAGAAAAATACCTACTTCACCATCTTTGAGTCCGCCATCTATAAGCTCACCCATTCGGTCATAGAAGTTATCTCGTAAATGTCTTAAATCATATCTTTGCATTGTTTTCCTCCGTGGCTACACTTCGTTCCGACCATTACGGTTCCGAAGCTAAAAACTTGAAACTGTTCAACTTTTTTTACGCTTCTCATCGATCAACCTCACCAAATACAATATTGGTGGTACTAATCATCGTTACAACATCAGGAATATAACCCCCAAGTAACATCTTTTGCAAATATCCAGTATGATAGAAACTAGGTGCTCTAATCTTCAACCTGTAAGCATACGGCTCACCCTCTGACTTGATATAGAACCCAAGCTCACCTTTTGGTGACTCTGTTGCTACATATACTTCACCTTTTGGTGGTCTCATACCTTGAGTTACAAGCACAAAGTGTTGCATCAAAGCGTAGTTTTGAGTCATAATCTCCTCTTTTGGAGCGGAGATATATTGTGGTGCATGTGCCATTAACTGAGGTTCAGTATCATCATACATAGGGATAAGCTGACGCAAAATTCTTGTCGATTGCTTCATCTCCTCAATATAGATTCGATACCGACCATAGGAGTCATTTGTATCAGAGACAGGAATATCAAAATCTAACTCTGGATAGAGTTCATAAGGCTCCTCTTTTCTAATATCATAAGGAATCCCAGAACCTCTAAGCATTGGTCCTGTACAACCCCATGATAGAGCCTCTTCTGGTGGAACAATTCCCACATCTTCCAGACGCATTTTCCAAATTCTATTCTCTGTCAAAAGTGCCTCATATGTAATCTCTATCTCTTCATCTAGCTTATCACAAAATGCTCTAACATTTTTCATCCAGTCTGATGGAATATCAAGAGGAACTCCACCGATTCTAACAGCAGAGTGAGTAAGTCTCGCCCCACAGTAGTCCTCCATCAAATCCATTGCGAATTCACGCTCACGGAAAGCATAAAGGAATACTGACATCGCCCCAATATCCAACGCATGAGTAGCGATAAAGAAGAGGTGAGAGATAATTCTGTTAATCTCCAAAAGCATTGTTCTAATAACCTGAGCTCGTCTTGGTGCTTCAATTCCAAGCAGTTTCTCAACAGCTAGAGCATAACCGTAGTTATTTGAAGTTGACGCAATATAATCAAGTCTGTCCGTTGTTGGCAAAAATTCATTATAGGTCATATTCTCTGCCATCTTCTCCACACCACGGTGCAGATACCCAATATCTGGATAGGCATTGACTACCTGCTCACCATCAAGCTCCAAAACCAGTCGTAACTGTCCGTGTGCTGATGGGTGCTGTGGACCGAAGTTGATAACCATTGTATTGTCTTCTCGTTCAAAATTGAGATTTTCAAAAAATGGTGATAGTTTGTTTGGTTGTTGCATACTCTACCTCCTACTTTCGTTTGTCTAACTGTTTTTGAGACTTATTGTAGTTTACAAGAACTGTCTGGCTATACTCAATCTTCGTCTCTGGCTCACCCTGTGATATATCAGCATCAAATGGAACCTCTCTACCAACTCGTGAGAATCGCTTGGTATCATATCTCTCAATTCTAGCAGGGTCTCTGTTCTCTGGTCCAATTGCCTCTCTGGCATCTTTTCCAAAGATTTTATCCACCTCATACCATGAAGCAAACTCATCTCCTATTAATGGATAGGTTTTCAAGAGAGGATGACCTTCCCAATCGTCAGGCATAATGATTCTCTTTAGGAATGGATGGTTATTGACATAGATTCCAAAGAGGTCAAACATCTCTCTCTCTGCAAAGTTAGCAGAGTTAAAGAGTGGCTCAACAGACTCAATCGCCTCATTCTCTTTGATTCTACAAACTAGTCTCATTCTTTTTGCACTTTTGAGGTTCAACATCTGATAAAAAATCTCAAACTCACCATCTTGTGCCAAATAGTCAACGGCTGAAATCTCTGAACACATAGCATATCCACACTCATTTTTTAGTGTCTCAATAGCTTTGAAATTATCTTTTGCATTCACCTCAACAATCATTTGACCGATTTGAATAGAAGCCTCTTTTATCTCAACTTTAGCTTTTAGAATTTTTAGTTGAGGTGCAAAAAACTCATCCTCTTCCACAGCCAATCGTGGAACCTGTGGAACCACATGGTATCTATCTGTATAGTAAGACTGCTTCTGAACATTCCCTTTTGGTACATATTTTCTCATTATATTAACCTTAAGTTTTGTTTTTTATTCTTGTTCATATTGGCAGATTCTCGTCTAATCTTGGTCTGCAACATCATCAACGCATACTGCAAAGTCTCTGGTCTTGGAGCACACCCTGGTAGATAGATATCAACAGGAATGATTCTGTCAACCCCTTGAACCGTTGCATAGGTATTAAACATACCACCTGTATTTGCACAACTTCCCATAGAGATAACCCATTTTGGCTCTGTCATCTGGTCATATAATCGTCTAGCAAACTCCGAGTGTTTTTTCGATAGCGTTCCAGCCAATATCATAACATCTGATTGCCGTGGAGAGGCTCTAAAGATAGTACCAAATCTATCAAAGTCATATCGGCTACCACCTGCTGCCATCATCTCAATTGCACAACAGGCAAGTCCATAAGTCAAAGGCCAAAGCGAGTTGCTTCGACCCCAGTTAATTAGATGGTCAGCGGTTGTCAATGCTATCGGCAATCCTGCCGCCGAGGCGTAATTTACTTGATGCTGTGCCATTCAAGTGCTCCTTTTTTCCATGCGTATATAAATCCAATTGTCAAGAGTAGGATAAAGAGAATCATCTCTACAAACCCGAACCAACCAAGCAGTTTAAAGTCGATTGCCCAAGGGAACATAAAGATAATCTCCACATCAAACAGAATAAACAGAAGTGCTATCAAATAGAACTGTGTAGAGATGGTATTGGGTTGTTTGGTTACCTCTGGTCCACATTCGTAGATAGATAGCTTCAGTTTCTCCGTATCAAGCCTAGCCATTCTTCGACTTATAAATCGTTGCAGTATAAGTGTCGCGTTAAAGGCAACCACTGTAAGGACAAATAAGACGAAAATACCTAAATAGGGGTGATTATTAATCACATGAGTCATTAGAACTCCTTTGTTTAAGATATTATTCTATGTCACAAATTTTCACACTATAAAATGAAAAAAGGAAGAATATTAGGGTAATATTAGCAGAAAAGTTATTAAAGAGATTGTGTAGTTATTGTGCTTTAGGGGGATAAAAATGCTTTGTAACTAAGTGTTACAGTAGATAGTATATTGATAACTGAAAACTATTAAAAATATAAGTAAATTGCAGATAGAATTAAGTAGTAATCCTATCTATTTAAGTGTAGAGAATGCTTTCTTAAAATCTAAGCTTAAATCATAAGTAAAAGATACAGGCTTAATTAAAAAAGCAAGTGATGCTCTATTATAGATGTTTT
>NZ_JAACKB010000387.1 GCF_010892395.1 Sulfurovum sp. bin170 | reverse complement strand
TTTTTAAACTAAAAATATAGTTTAAAAATTAATATTTATCTTAATGTAATAGATTAAATGTTGTTCTTTAGAGTTAAAAAGAGACTCTTTTTGCTATAATACACAATAAAATTCAAAGGCAAAAAATGGAATCAAACTTTAGCACTTTAGATTGGATGATATTCTCCTCATACTTCTTAATTCTTATATTGACATCAGTTATTTTGAGTCAATCAAAAGTCAAAACATCGAGGGACTACTTCACAGGTGGTAACGCTATGCCGATGTTGGCTGTGGCTATTTCGGTCTTGACCACTTCACAGTCGGCAGCTACTTTTTTAGGCGGTCCTGAGTACTCTTTTGGCAAAGATTTAACCTTTTTAGGCTTTTATGCTTCTGCTTTTTTGGCTGTTATTTTTGTGGCTAAGGTTTTAGTTCCAAGGTTTTATGCTATCAATGCCATAACAGTCTATGAGTATCTTGAGTTTCGATATGGTGAGACCTCAAAACGATATGCAGGGATTATGTTTTTGGTAGGGCGACTCTTTGCTAGTGGGGCTAGACTATATATTGGAGCGTTGGCAATCTCAATGATACTCTTCTCTGATATATCAGCTTCACATATCGCTATCTCTATTACCATCTTGATGTTAGGAGCTTTGGCTTATACTTACTTTGGAGGGGTAAAATCTGTTATTTTGTCAGATATAATTCAAGCTATCACCTATATTGGGGCTGGGTTGGCTGTGCTTATCTATCTCTACTATAGTCTGGATGCCGATTTTTCAACTATTATGCAGACATTGAGTGATAACAATAAATTAAAACTGGTAGATTTTTCATTTTCAGGAGGTTTTACCATCTGGACACTGCTGACAGGGTGGTTTCTACTCAATATCGCAGCCTATGGACTTGACCAAGATATGACGCAGAGAGTGCTAACTTGCAAAAACAAAGATGAGGGGGCTAAGTCGCTTATCTACTCTATTATTTTTACCATTCCTGTGGCGATGTTGTTTCTATTTATAGGACTGCTTCTATATCTCTTCTATATGCATCCTGAACTTTCAGGTATCAAAGAGGCGTGTGTTGACCAGCAATTTAATGGTGAGAGGATTACTATTTTTATGCTCTATATTCTCAATGAGATGCCAGAGGGATTACGAGGATTGGTAACTGTTGGAGCGATTGCGGCGGCACTCTCATCGACTAATTCGGTACTCTCTGCTATGGCTTCGGTGGCAGTTGAAGATATTTACCGACCTTGGTTGGCAAAAGAGGGTAGGGATGAGGCACACTTTTTGAAAGTCAGTAGAGTAATGGTTGTGACCTTTGCTGTTCTGCTCTGTGGTATGGCGATGGTTAGCTTCTATTGGCAACAGTACACAGAACTTCCACTACTCAATTTTGCTCTAGGTGTTATGGCATTTGCTTATGCTTCTCTGCTTGGGGTTTATGGTGCGGCAATTTTTACAAATAGAGGGAGTGAAAAAACTGTACTATTTGCTCTGATAGGTGGATTTATGACTGTTCTTCTTTTGCAACCTTATATTATTGGACAAATTATAGATATTAAAGTTGATTTTTCGGTTATGATGATAGTGGGGACGATGGTTTCGTTTGGGATTATGATGATGGGGAGGAGCAGTTTTAGTAATACCGAATAGAATAGTATAATAAATAGACATCTTTCAAAACTAGGAACCGATGGCTTCAGCCCAATGCCAATGAATTAAGCTTTTTTTGAACCAAATAGTTCGGGTGTAAACACGCCGATTCCGAAAATGCAAATTGCATATAAGGAAACGATGGCT
>NZ_JAACKB010000386.1 GCF_010892395.1 Sulfurovum sp. bin170 | reverse complement strand
TGGCTACGCTACCACTGCCCATATCGGCTATTACCTTACCATGATTTCCACCATGATAGGCTCCACCACCCATAAATGTCAGTGCCATCAAAGCAACAATCACAAGAGTTAAAATCCCCACGATTATATTTTTCATCTACTTACTCCTCATCTCTTCTATTTTTTCATTAAATGCCGAAATTTCATTGGCTAATTTACGGATATTCTCCTCACTCATACGGTCGATTAGTCCATCCATCAAGACATTACTTTTGGTTCCATTCTTAAACGCCACGATACTTTCAAAAATTTCATCTGAACTTTTGCCAAGCAGTGATGGTCCAATCACCCCATTGGCATAGTCATCATGACAAGCCGAACACTTCACAATAAACTCTTTGCTAAGTTTCTTTACCAAAAGTTCAATCCGCAACTGCTCATAAGGACTTCGCACATGCATATTGGCATCTATTTGAGTTCTAGGTTTCACCCTCACAGAAGCATCCTCATTGGCTGGTTGACTATGTGGGTCGTAACCATGTTTTAGGTCATTTTTCATTCCTTTATAGAATACATTCTCCTGCGAACCGTTACTCTCTTTTACTGAAACCTTTATCTCTTTGGGATTCTCATTAGCCACAATCTCAATTTTTGGTGCGATGGTTGTCTCTACTATTTTGCTTTGCTCTTTTACATCATCATCACCACAACCTACAAACAAAACAAATATTGAACCTAATAAGAGTATAGGAAACGATGGCTTCAGCCTCGTCTTATTCGGGGCTAAAGCCTCCGATTCCAATATATTTACTATTCTTTTTCTAATCATTAATGTCTTCCTCTTCCATACTGCTCTTTATAGCTCACGCGTGGTTTAATCACAATTGATGGTATAGCAGTTGGACAGACCTCTTGACACACCCCACACCCTGTACACCCATCATAGATAACAGGCTTTATAATCCCAATAAATGTTTGCACCATCTCAATAGCAGAGAGTGGATTTGGCATCGGACACATATCGGCACAAAGCGTACAAGGGTCACCCTCTCGATTGTTAAACTTCTCTAAAACCTCTCTCTCATACTCCGTGACATTATTCTCATCTTTGATAAAACTCAACATTTTATCACTGTACCCAGCAGGAATCGGCTTTCTCGTGACAGCCAAACAGCTTCGTGGGAACTGCAACACAGCAATCCCCATCTCTATATCTTCTGCCTTTTCACAAGCATGATCCAACGCCCCAGTTGGACAAGCCAAAACACAAGGCACAGCCTCACACGCCCAACATCCACGAACATTTGCATCTATATACGGCGTTCCCACTCCATGACCTTTACCCCAGTCTGCCAGTTCTATGGAGTGATAAGGACAGACCTGCAAACACTGACCACACTTGATACAGAGTCCTAAAAATTCATGCTCATCGACTGCCCCAGGAGGTCGCAATCGTCTCTCATCAGCTACTAAATAGGGGCTTAAACCCACTCCACCTGCCAATGCCATACCCAAAACACCAAGTGTTGAATATTTGATGAACTCTCGTCTCTCTGTCTTAATTTTACCCATTGTTTACCTCCAACCTTACTTTTGGTTTTTTATCTTCAAGCAAAAATATCGGTTCCGAAAATGGAGCCAATTTTGCCAAGAAATTTAGTAGTGATATTACAGGTGACCCATAAAAAAACTTCACATCAGGATTATAGACCCAAAGTTGGTCTGCGTATTGATAGACTTTGTGAGAGGTATCGCCCACATTATCATTATCCCTATCAAACCCTGTGTAGTTATCCCAATAGTTACCCTCTATCTCATTTTCGTTCGTTTTGCTTCCTCTACTATCGTTTACTATATCCTCTATATTCCCCATTATGGTATTGTTTTTAATAATATTATTTTCGCTAAGTGAGTGAAAATGTAACGCCTCGGAGTTATATAGTATACTGTTATTCTCAATCCAGTTATGCGTATCAGGCTCAAACGGTGACCTATCTATATAGAGTCCTTGAGCACAGTAGATGACCGTGTTATTTTTAATCGTAAAATTCGATACATCTTTCAACCCAATTCCCATACCCGTAGCACCTAGTGAACTCTGAACCAAATTACCTGTAGCGATGGTATCTTTGGAGTACATAAAAAATATTCCTACCGAATTGTACTTATAGGTGTTATTTTTGACAATATTTTTACCTGCATACATAAAATGCAGAGAGTAACGACCATACTCCCCATAGTTCTCTTCTATAATATTTCCATGAGAATACCAAACCACCATGTCTCTTGATTTTATTAGCCTGTTTTTCTTGACAATATTATCATGACTATACCAAAGACGCAGACCATCACCCCTAAGACCCAAATCAAAATCTTTTGAACGGATGAAATTATTCTCTATCAATGAATTGCTCACCATCTGCATATCAATCCCAAATAGACAATCATCAATCACACAATCACTAATCTCACACTGCTTGGACTCTTTGACCAGAATCCCAGCGTCCAGTGTATGGGTCAACTCTCCACTATTTATAATCTTTAGATTTTTTAGTGTTACAAACGAACTATTTATAGTTATAACCGTTCCGTTGCCTTCACCATCTATGATAACACCACCCTCTTTACCTATAATGGTTAGAGGTTTTTTGATAACAATAGAACCTTTGTAAACTCCTGCTAGTAATTTCAGGATTGAACCCTCTGGAGCCTTATCTATCGCATCTTGCAAAGCGTTAGCATTTAGAAACATGAACAGTGATAAAAAAACTATTAGAAGTCTAATCAAATTTCAACCTTTGTAGGGTGCGATTGCTATCGCACCATCCATTTCAAAATAATATTTTATTTATGCCAATTAAAGGTGTGATAGCAATCACACCCTACGCAGTCGCTCTCATGGCTTTCTGTCTCGCAAAAAACGCCAACAGACTCAACAACGAAATCACAACAATCAGATAGAACCCAATGGTAGGATATGAGTGTGTCACAAACTGTGCAATCTTCCCATCACCAAACACGGTAGGCATAAATGGTTTAATCTTGAACGCACCCCAATCATGAAGATTATGACCAAACCAATACAACCAATAGGAGTAATCAGCGATAAATAATACAGGCAGTGAGACAGGAATCAGCATCGCATAAGAGAAAATTTTCTTATTATAAGAAATAAAGTAAATCATAAACAACGAAAGAAGAAGAAGAGCATAAATCCCAATCTCTCGCTCCCACTGTCCACCAACCCACATCGGATCCATCCCAACATAGTGGTTGATAACATTCATCTCATGTACCTCTCCACTAAATCCATCAAAGTGAAAAAATACAGGAATCCCCTCTGGAAAAGCCTCTTTTGGATAGTTTGGAGCCTCTAGTGAAACAGCCCAAATAGGCAGGGAAGCCACCCCAATCTCAGACATACTTTTTATCATCCCATCAAGATTATCATGAGACTCTTTTGGCGTGGCAATACTCTTATATCGTCCCTGATTATAGAGATTCCAAACCGACTTATTTAGAGCTGAAATATCCTCCGTTTTGCCCTCATCAATCTTATTGAGTGTCCCATGAAATGCTATCATTGGAAATGTAAAAGCGACAGTCATAATGAGCAGTGCCAATGTAGCAAATATCTTTGACTTCATAAAACTTGGATGCATTATTACCCTTTGTGTGTGATTTTGTAAATTATAAACTCAGGGCTTCAGGTGAACCCTCAACTTATGATTTTTATAACTTTATCTTATTTATATTATAGATATAAGTTATTATAGTGAAAAGGGGAATTTGTATATATGATTTATATCAAGATTAATACAAGATGGGGAAATCCCATCTTGTAAGAGTAAAAAGAGCAACGATTAAAACAGATTAGCGTTCGCATCAATCCATTTAAAGTATTCAATAATATCTTGAATCTCTTCATCACTCATATGCTGGTTAGGCATCTTAAGGTTAAAGCTATTAATCATAGCATCAACATAAGGGTCTTTGTACATTTTTTCTGGCTCTTTAATAAAGTCAGCTACCCATTTAGCACTATCTTTACCGTGTCTCTCAAGAACACCAGTCAAGTCAGGACCTGATGATACTTTACCAACAACATGACATCCACCACATCCACCTTCATCAAAGGCTTTTTGACCTCTTTGAACCTGAGTTGATTGAGGAGTAGCAATAAGTCTTACCAATGCGTCTTTAGCTCTGATTCCAACATCAGCAGTCTTAACCATAAGTTGCCAAATCATGTTTTCAAATAGAATCGCTTTGTCCATATCACCAGCTTTGACAGCTTCATCAGCAAGTCTTTTCTGTTCAGGGATTTGACCAGCTTGTGCAAAGGCATCATCAACAAGGTCAGCTACCACTTTATGGTCACTAAATTTATTGTCTTTTAAGAATTTAACAACACTATCAATAACAGCTTGTGTCGCAGTGTTTACAGCAACAGTTTTGTCATATTCAGCTTTTAACTCTTCAGGAGTCATTGTTTTCATCTTAAGTTTTTGAGCAGATACATACTTCTTATCTGGGTCTTTAACCATTAGATAACCCATCATCTCTAGGTGAAGTGCTGAACAGAACTCTGTACAGTAGTAAGGGAATACACCCTCAATATCAGCTTCAAATTTGATAGTAGAAGTCTCACCTGGTTCGAGTGACATATGTACATCATAGTGGTCAACGGTAAATCCATGAGTCTCATCTTGAGCTCTCTCTAGGTTGGTAATGTGCATAGTAACAATGTCACCTTTGTTAACCGTGATTCTCTCTGGGTTAATATGTGAACGAACCATAGTTGCAAATACAGTTACATTTTTACCATCTCTTACGATTTTCTCTTGACCAGCAAGTGTTTTACCAATATGAATCTCGCCTGTTTTGGAGTTTGTACCCATTGGATAACGCACATGTGGATGAAGCTTTTCAGCTCTAATCGCTACAGCTTGGTGAGGCTCACCCAAAGGAATTGGCATATCATAAAGCAAGTCCATAGTCTTTCCACGAATATCAATCAACTGGTGATTTTGTGGATGCAATGGTCCAACATTTTGGAATCTATCAATTGCCAATTTGTTTAGAGAGATAATATACTTACCTTGAGGGTCAGCAGATTTTCCTTCCATTCCACAAAGGTGTCCAACATTGTAGTGAACATTCTCTTTGTCAAGAACTTTTAAATCTTTATAGTTCCATTTTACAATCTGACTATCAACATAGAGTGAAGTATAAATCTCACCATCTACATTTGAGTACTGATTATGCAATGGCCCAAGACCCAACTCAACTTGACCATGAAGTGACTCTTTCATATCAAGAATCGGAATACCATAAGGGTCTGCTCCAATATACTTTTTATCAGCTATAAGCTTTTTGATTTTGCTCCATTTATAAACAGAAGCGTGAGTATCTAGCTTACCACAAACCGTAATATACTCACCATCAGGAGAGACATCAACACCGTGTGGAGATTTTGGCTCTGGAATCAAAAATAGACAATCATTGGCAACAGATACTTCCATTGGAACAATTCTATGACCATTAATAACATTGTAGTTTTTCTTATCTTTAACAAGTTTAGCTAACTTTTTCCAGTTATATACATGTAAAAAGTCAGTATCGTTTCTTGACATACCAGCTTCATTTGGTGGCATACCAACTTCGATTCCACCT
>NZ_JAACKB010000385.1 GCF_010892395.1 Sulfurovum sp. bin170 | reverse complement strand
TTAAATTTTCAATTCATCCCCGTCTTAGAGAACGGGGTTTTCTTGAAGTTTTTTGATAATGATTAGAAAGATTAAAATTTAAAATATTAATTTTTAAACCATATCTGTTTTTCAAGAGAATAGATATATAATATCAAGTAATCTTCAATATAAAGGAATAAGATGAAACGAAAGAAAATAGAGAGAACTCTCCTCTTACTTAGTGCATTAATTCTTCTTGGTGGGTGTAGTAATCCCGTAGAGAATGCTGATAATCCTATAGTTCAAGAGGAGAAAAAAGCACTGCTTACTCCAGAGGAAGTAGCATCAAAATTGGTAGATAGCTTAAAAAATGGAGATGAAATTACCTCTTTAATGAGTGAGCATATCGTTTTTATTTTTAAATCAGATGATAGATGTGATGGAAATACAAAGGGAACAGTTGCTAATTTGGCTTCAAAAAGTATCGATTTTCCTTTTAAAATCAAAGTTACAACCGACGGCAAAGGATGGGCTGATAAAGTAGTTTGTAAAGATAAAAAAATGGCTTCAACATACGAAATGGAATTTGAATTACGAAAAAAGCTAACTGATTGGGATAGATTTGAGGGAAGTAAATATGATAAAACAACCAACTCTATTGAAATCTGGGGTGGAGGTGCGTCAGATTATATGAGAGCTTTTCTTAAAAAGGAAACGAATCAAAATGTTATCTATAAACTTGAATATAACATTGAAGACCCAGGGTGATTGTAACGAAGCAGGGAGTTTTTTAAGAAAGTAGGTAGTTACAAAAACTGCCTATTTTTGAGAGTTTTTTTATTTAAAAGTAAAAATTATTAAACAATCCCCTCAACCAAAACTGAATCACTCACAAGATAATCAGAATACTCATTCCGTTTCACCCCATTAAGCGTAAACATCGCCACTGTAGTAGTATGTGCATACTTGGTCACTTCATTAAAAACAGATACCTTATTTTCCAAATTTTGTGCATATTTTTTATCTATAACAAATTCACTATTATTATATTTACACTCGATGATATTCGCCACCCCATCAGCCCTCACAAGCAATAGGTCAATCTGCACACCCTGTTCATCTTTGCTTTGAGGGACATATCTCCAATAATGACTAGTGGTAAGCACGGCTCCAACTCCTAACGCCTCTTTTAACTCCAAGATGTGATTGTGACAGATGTTTTCAAAAGCGTAACCAGACCATATTTTATATTTTTGTGTCTGATAGAGACTCAAAAAGTAGTTTCTATTTTGAAAAATTTCAACCGAAGAGGTGGTCTCTACCCACTTGGTAAAAAAGAAGAGAAATGGGTCTTTAACACGATATAGTGTATCTCTTTTTTTCTGACCATACCTAAAATGTTTGACAATAAACCCTGAAGCCTCCAACTCATCCAAAGCAGAGTGTAGCGTTGAGCTAGAGGAGAGCTTTTTTATCTTTTTGAGTTCAGCAAAACTAAGACCACTCCAACTTTTGACCAATGTTTTGATGATTAGTTCATGTCTATGAAAATTATTAAAAAGACTTCTAAAGAGTCGACTATATTCGGTTCTTAGAACTCCATTTTGTGAAAAGAAGATGGTCTGAATATTTTGAATAAAACTTTTTCGTGGATTAATCAGAGAAAGATAGTGAGCCACCCCACCAAAAACCATATAGTACTCTACCAAATCTTTTTGGGAAATATTTTTATAACCATGTGCCAAGAGAAATGATTTGGTCTCTTTGAGTGTGAAACTTTGCAGATGGATAATCGCCGTCACACGATTGGCTAAAGAACCTCTATCTTCAATAATATGTTCAATAATCCAACTGGTTGCAGAGCCACAAACCACCAACATAATATCATCTAGCTTAGAGGCAAAATCATTCCAAAAGAGAGATAAAGCACTCTTGAAACCGTTATCTTTCATCTGGGCTAACCAAGGGAGTTCATCTATAAAGATACCAATTTTACAATCTTTTTGAGTCTCTATTTCGGCTATAGCATCTCGTAAGGCTCTAAAGGCATCACTCCAACTTTTAAAATCGACTTCATCAAAACTGCAACCAAAAGCTGAACAGAACTTATCGGTAAAGTTATCAAGATGAGCTTCTAAAGTGGCATTGTAAGCTCCTGTTAGTGAAAAAAGAAAACAGGATTTGCTTTGAAAAAAGTTATTGACCAGTTCGGTTTTGCCAATGCGTCTTCTACCATAAACAGCGACAAAAGAGGAAGATGGTTTCTGATAGGCACTCTCTAGTATCTCTAATTCGCTTTTTCGTTCAACAAAGTTCATCTTTTCTCCTTAGATATTTCCTAATTATAGTAAAAATAGAGAAATATCTAGTTAAACAGGGGTGATAATTCTTTAATTATTGAATAAAAAAGAAATATCTATCTCTTCTTTTTAGGACTAAACGCCTCCAGTGCAATAAATGAGTTCACCACACACTCAATTCTGCGTGGAATATCTTCACCTGTTTTACCAATATAATCAATTTGCGACTCATACACCAACTCCTCACCAAGTAGAAATTTGAAATCCAGATACCCTATAAAAAAGTCCACTTTGCCATTTCGTTTGATAGGGTGATGTTTATCATTTTCAACAATCAGATATTTAATCGTTACCTTTTCTGAATCTATAGTGATTCCATCAGCTTTTGAACTGTTTTTAATCACACGCTGTACGACCTTATCTACATTCTCTTTTGAGAGATAGGTCTCTATTCTACTCTTCATATGTTCAGCTTTGGTTATGGTTGAGACTATCTCGTAGTTCTCATCGTAGAGTAGCATTTGAGCTTTTTTTACCAATGCTCTGTTGTGTACCATTTTAAAGAAGATTACCTCTTTTTGACACGCTGTAATTGCATCTCTCTCACTCTTTCTACTGCTCTCATCTTCGCCATGTTGAATCAAGAAATAGATAAAACCTACAATTACTAAAAGATATACTATAGCACCTTTCATCAATTCTCCTTTTTATATTTATTTAGGAACATAATTTGAGCAAAGCCCAAATCAGTGTGCTTTCGCACGGAAAACTTCAGCAGTTGGCTCATGCGACTGGTCGCATTTTTAGCTATTGCTTTAATCTTTGTATACTTCGTCAAAACTAAAATAGTTTTTCTCTAGCCCTGTTTTTACAAGCTCTCTCATCTTTTTTTGTGTCTTGATGTATCTAGTATGTTGTCGTTTATGATTTCTACTCACCATTAGATATCCCCAAACAGAGAGTATCAAAACAATCAAAAACGAGAAATAGATATGATTCTCATGGGTGATATAGAGTGTGGTAAACATACGAACCACATTATCAATCACATAGATAGTAGGAAGTGCGATAAAACCAGTCCATGTGATATAGATGGTTTTTTTAGACGGAATCTCATACTCCTCTCCTAAGATTAGATAATCAATCTCTTTATTTATCTTCTCTTTGAGCTTCTTTGCCTCTTTGCTATCACTGGGCTTTATCTCCAACTCTTTGATATGCACCGAGGTGAGTTCACCCCAACGATTTAAATCTTTGTACTCTTTGACATAGTAGCTATCCTCTATAACCAGCTTCTCAATGGCTTCAAGTGATGGATTTTCACTATTTAATGCTTTTTTGACGCTATCGAGCATCGCATCGTATTTACCGTCGCTATAGATATCGTTGGCTACTTTTTTAATATTAATCATGTTTGGTGGTATCTCTGAAAAACTCATCTTCAGAAGCTTCAAACGCTTCAAACAGCTCATCGTGGGTGATATAACCCTTCTCAAAACCCTCTTTTATCATCGCTCTTGTCTTTTGATGTAGGTCTGTATATTTTAAATGCTGATTCTCATGATTTTGCTTCATTTTTCTGTAACCCCAGTAGGTAAATCCTGAGATAATCGCAAAAGAGATATAGACCAGTGTCCCGTGTGTGTTATAGAGGTCAGAAAAAAGAGCAACTATATTATGTGCCATAAAGATAACCATCACACCAACACTCCCTATCCAGATAGAATAAGCAGAGTTTTTTGAGTCCACTTCAAAGTTCTCTAAATTTTTTAGCTTTTGAATATTCTCATTGAGACTCTCTTTAAACGACTTAATCTCTGGTTTATCATCCTCTTTTGGTTCAAGCTTTTTCGCATGAACAGAGGATAACTCTCCATATCTATTGAGGTTTTTATACTCCCAAATATAGTACTCATCATTATTGTATAACAGCTCTTCTATCTCACCAACTGTTGGATTTTGATTATTTAGCTCATCTTGAACTTCTATGTATATGGTGTTATACATACCATCAAATTTAATCTGATGGGCAACTTTTTTGATATTTATCATGTTCTTTTAACTCCTTGTATAATCACACCAATTTTGTGGGATTATACAAAAAGTTCGGGTGTAAACACGCCGATTCCGAAAATGCAGATTGCATATAAGGAACCGATGGCTTCAGCCTCGCGATATTCGGGACTGAAGTCTCCGATTCCAAAGAGTTTTACAAACTGTTTCTACGCAGCAGGTACCAAATCTTTTGTATCAGATTTTGCAGGTGTATAGATACCGATAAGACCTTTTATACCAATCGTCATAACCACATTGATTAAGAACGCTAACCATGAGATAAGTATAAGCATTCCACAAAGTGCACCTAGTATCATATAGGTGTTGAATTCACCATCAACATAAAGCACTCTTCGTAACGCACCATCCATAGCAGCTAGACCCATGAAACAACTCATTCCCAATGCACCAATAAGGTGTGCCCAGAAGTGGAAGTTTGCCAGTTTTTGACTATATAGTTTTGCACCATTAGTCAAGATTGGCCACAAGATATAGATAGCAGAGTAGAGTGTCATCGTAAGACCAATCAAAATCGCTGCGTGAACATGCGTAAAGATAATCCACTGTGTATTGTGAAGGATTCTATTGAGACCCATATCTGCTTGTAATATAGCCGCTGGAATGGCAATCATAAAGCCCATAATACCAGCAAGTAGGAACTTAAGCTCATTGGTCATCTTGAGTGGTTTAGCACTCCAGAGTGTCACAAGCGTAATAAATACAGCGATACCTTGCGTTACCAACTCAAATGCCGTTACCATCTCTCCAGAGAGTAGCTTCATCATGTTTGGTTGACCTTGGTCAGCAAGAAGGTGGTGAGACCAAACCATCCAAGATACAACAAGCTCTAGTAGAAGTGCTGCTCTAGCGATGTTCTGCATAAAGAGTTTCTTACCAGTGATAAGCATAGCCAATAGATACCAAGTACCCGCAACATAAATCAGAACAAGTCCATCAGCGATAAGGTCAAGTCCCCACCAGAAGAAGTTTTTGTAAAGAAGTGCATTCACCGATGTATAGTCAAAAGGCATACCTGTCATATCACCAACGATATAGACGATAATCAAAACACCACAAGTAAGGATAACCAAAGCATCAAGCAGTGTATCAATCGTACCACGGAAGATAGCAACAACAGGCAGTGATACTGCTGGTTCTTTTGCGTAAGGCTCTCGACCAGTAATCTTGTACCAGATGTTCAACATACCATCAATACCAAGTGCTGATAGAATAAGTGGCTTCATAGGTCTCTTCTCATGTCCATCTTCTGTATAGAATACGGTTGCAAAGATATTGTAGATAAATCCTAAAGTACCCACCATAATAATAGCAATACCACCAACAAATACAAGTCCACCAATAGGGTTAAACTGAGTAAAGTCAACAGGCAACGGCCAGTAGAGTGTATAGAGTGGAGCATAATGATAAATCGCACCACCAAGCCATGACATAATCGCACCAGCACCAATTGCTATCCATGTAAAGTTAGCAAGTTTCATACTGTAGAGTGGTTTCTTCATCAGATAAGGAACCAAGAATGTAAACGCCCCAAAGACTATCAGATAGGTAGAACCAAAGATACCAATAATAGGGTGAACCGTCATAATTGAGAAGTAGTGATCTTCAGAGAATAAATTAGGCACAACACCTTGAACTCTCATAAGTTGACCCTCTATGACAGCTAGACCATAAAAAAGTACACCAAGAACAACTGCTCGAAGTGTGATTTTCTGCATCGGTGTTAAACCCTCAGATTTTAATCCACCCTCATTTCCGTTTATTAAAGTATTTATAAAACCCATAACTACTTACCTCCTATCATAGATCGTGAATCATCTCTGTCACAACCTTTTACTACAATAACATTTTTCTGTGTCATGTATCTTCCACCTTTTGGACCAGAGTACTCTGTAGAGCGAATATGATAAGTTCCATTTTTAGGGAACTGCCACATAAGGTCATTTCTACTTCCTGGACCTACTTGCATCTGAGTTACCATAGAACCATCTTGTCTAAATATACCAAATCCATAAGTCAAGTCATTTGAGACAACATCAAATACAATGTACTGATTACACTCTATCTCCATCATACCATCTGCATTGAGTCTATCAGCAGGTAAAATAAACTTCTGCTCACCAGTCTCTTTATTCTGTACTGCAACAATATCAAATCTCTGTTTTGACGCATCGAAATCAGCACTCTTCTCTATCGTATGTCGTTTAAAGTCCGTCTCTACCCACGGAATTTTGTTAAATGTAAAGATATGAATACTTACCCCCACAAAAATCAATGCCCCAACATACATATAAAATGTAGCAGGTTTGACAATTCTAGGTTTACCCTCAGGGTTAGTTACCCCTTTAGCAAACCAGACAATAAGTGCTATCACTGCAAAAACATATATGGTATATACGATTTTCAACAGGGCTAAGACACCAGCTGAATCTTCCATTACTTCTCCTTTTTAATTAAAACATCTTAGATAAATAATAATATTTATAAGAACTTATCATTTTAAGCTTTTTAACTGATGAAAAAATTGATTTAAATCAAGATAGAAACAATAGT
>NZ_JAACKB010000384.1 GCF_010892395.1 Sulfurovum sp. bin170 | reverse complement strand
TAAATATTTATCAAGCATTGGATTTGAGTATATATTAATCTCATTTTTTGCCAAAACAGTACCAGCCTCTATCCTGTCTCTATCCTCTACTATTAATATCTCATACTCCATTTGAAGTGCATCAAGATACCATGTCTTTGAAAAGATAGAACCCTGATTGGAGCTATCTACAAAACTATTCCAATCTTCATAATTTTTTTTCTCTAATGTTTTTAATCTACTCATCGGTTTTTTAACCATAAATCTAAATTAATCCATTTCCAAATATCTTTGGAGCAGTTTATCTTGCTATCTAAATGTTCTCTATACATATCGAGAGCTTTTTGGGTATCTATATATCTTATGAACTCACTAGTTGGGTTGTTTAAAATATCAAATATCATATCTTGAAAATAGTTCTCTCTAAACCACTCATCTTCTGGTGTCTCAAAACCAAGTTTATCATATCTAAGTCTAATCTTTTCGGGAACAATTGACTTCATACTCTCTCTTAAGATATGTTTGGTCAATCCCTTTTTGATATAGCTATCATTAGAGAGAGATAGCGTTTGCTCTACAAGCCTATAGTCAAGAAATGGCACACGAGACTCAATAGAAAATCTCATGGAGTTTAGGTCTTCCCATTTTAGCAGATGTTCAAGCTTATACTCAAAGTGATTAATCAAAGAGTCCTTTAGTGTGGATGAGCCATATAACTCCCCTGCAATAACACTTTTTTGATTGTAATCTTTGTAAAAATCATTCTGAATATAAGATGCCTTTTGTACTCTAAAATTGATTTTCAATCTCTCTGGTAGTAAAAAGAAGAGAAATGTTTTTAATCCATATGTAGATTTATGTTTTTTGATATAATGAAATATCTCATAGGATAGTTTAGCTAGAGATAACCCTTTTAGTAGCTCTTTGAAATAGAATCCATAAAAGTAGTGATACCCAGCCAACTGCTCATCAGCCCCCTGTCCATCTAGTGTAACCGATGCATGTTTTTTTGCTAACTTCATCACCTCATACTGTGCATAGATACTAGTTGTAGGTACTGGCTCATCAAGAGTATTAACAAGGTCATGCATATCCAAATAGAATGATTTAGCAGTTGGGGTTGTGTAGTTCATATTTTTTAGATATGACCCCATCTCATCTATAAACTCACTCTCATCACCTATCTGCCCCTTCTCATAGACTGCTGAGAAGCTATTTATATCCTCTATATTCAACTTTTTTGAGATTATAGATATGACGCTAGATGAGTCTAGTCCACCACTAAGGCATACTCCTACAGGCACATCAGACCTCATTCTTAATTTCACAGAAGAGGTAAATAGCTCTTGATACTCTTTGGCATCTATACTCTCTTTGTTGCAGTTACTCTTCAAATCATACCATTTACGAAGTTTAAACTCTCCACTAGGGTTTAAAGTAAAGCAGTGTCCATGTGGGATTTTATAGATTTCACTATAGAAAGTTCTATCTCCATAGTCTGTTCTGTTAAAAGTAAGATAGTCAAACACAGCTTGGTCATTAATAGATAAACTGTTATTAACAACCTCTTTTATCGCTTTTATCTCTGAAGCAAAGATAAATTTATCACTATCTTTATAGTAATAGAATGGTTTTATCCCAAACCTATCTCTTGCACCAAAAATCTTTTTTGTCTCTCTGTCATATATCACAAATGCCCACATACCATTAAATCTATCAAGGCACTTCTCTCCCCACTCCTGATATGATTTCAATACCACCTCTGTATCAGAGTTACTTTTAAACTTGTAACCCTTTGCAATAAGCTCCTCTCTAAGCTCAATATAGTTATATACCTCTCCGTTAAAGATAAGAACCAGACGCTCATCATCACTATACATAGGTTGATGTCCAGCAGAGGATAAGTCGATAATACTCAGACGAACAAAACCTAGCCCAACAGAGTCATCTATAAATATTCCCTCATCATCTGGTCCTCGATGTTTTATCTTTTTCATCATTTGAGCAAGAGTTTTCTCCTCAACAACTTTGTTGTTGAAATTTATGTTCCCTACAATTCCACACATTATATACCCTTTACATTTTTATATATATCTACGATTTTTTTAGCTATAAGCTCAGACTTTAGATACTGAATATCTGCTCTTCCTGTTGTCCTCTTTCCAAAACTCAATGCTCTTTTTATATCAGATGCAAACTCCCTATAGTCATAACTAGAGATATAACACCCATCTGTTTGTGAGAGAACATCCATTACATCACCAACATTAGTTGCTACAATTGGAATATTGCAAGACATACTCTCTTTAATAGCATTTGGACTACCCTCCCAAAGACTTGTAAGAACAACTACAGATGAAGCGTTATAATAGTATGGAGTCTCCTCATTGGGTATATCTTTTAGAAAGTGTAGCTCTAAATTTTTATCTCCAATATACTCAAAAGCATCTTTGGCAAGTTTAAAATTTTTCTCTACTCTATTAGGGTCGGAGGTGAAAAGAATATGTTTTTTTTCACTACTCCATCCCACTCTCTCTAGTGCTATTTCTCTTGGGATTGGTCTAAATCGACCTCTATCTATACCATTTGGAACTATATATGTATCTTTTAATCCTAGTGAGAGATACATATCTTTGGATTTGACAATAATAGCTGACCATGATAGATATTTGAATATATATATAATCCAAATATACCATTTTTTTGTTTTGACATCATCTCCCATGAGTGAGACTACAATATTTTTGCCTCCTGCCAAAGATGCAACTAGAGCAGACAACCAGTAGTGAGCATGTACTATATCATAGGAGCTATTTTTTAGATGCCTCCTCAGTTTAAAAATTGAGTTAAGGTAGCCTCTTGCCCCTCTCCCTTTTATTGTGAAATAGTTCAACTCTACACTCTCTTTTTTAAGAGATTCGCCTTGATTCTTTACTACTGGGCTTATATCTGTTTTACTGTTTCCACTACTTACAAATAGTATTTTCATTCCGTTCCTTTATCTAAAATTCCAATAAAAAATTATCAATGTGAAAAAAAACATTGAGAAGTTAAAAAATATTCTGAATCTTTTTTTATTTTTAAAATGAATAATTTTTCTATCATATTTATCCAAAAACCAAAATGCTATAACAAATACAAAAGGGATATGAGGCAGACCTTTTCTAAGTTCAAAACCATCCAATATAAATATTAGGGAAGCCATCTCCATAACAATAAATATTGTTAATGGATATAGTTTATAATTTTTAGTGCTATATATATATATTACACCTAACCAAAATGGAAAAGCGAGTAGGATTCTATATATTAACCCTGGACCATAAAAAGTAGGTATGGCTGCCTCTGATAAAAGTGTTGGGAGTGGGCCAACAGATTGAGAGAGTATGTTTACAGCATAGGTAAAAGGGACTCCACCAATTATCATTCCTTGTAGTCTTCTAATCTCAATGAGTGTATCTATTCCACCAGCGGTATAGACAGATGTTGCATTGAGTATAAGATCACTCATCAAAATTATAGATACAAGAATAAAAATAACACCTCCTTTTTTTGAAAGTATAAATCCTAAAACTATAGAGACTACAACTATTACTGGAATCGCTGGTCTAAAGAAAAATAACAGTCCCATAAAAACTATCATAGCAGTCAGATGAAAAATACTTTTGCTCTCTATAAATCTATAATAGAAATCAAAAGAGAGAACAACTAACATAATCATAAAACTCTCTTTCATACCTATTGAGTGAAAAAATAGAACAAAGGAGGAGAGCGAATAGGCTAATGCTGATAAAAAAGCATACTTTTTTGTCATAAAATGTTGACTGATACTAAATAGACTAAGTGCTGTAATAACACCTATAAATAGATAAAAAACATTCAACATTAAATTCGATTCAGACAAAAGGTATAGTGGATATAGAAGCATCACCATCCCTAAATCATCAGGGTCCCAATACTCCAAATAGAACTCTATAGACTCACCCAAAGATGACATATTAACCATTAGCTTGGCATACTTATGATAACCCATCGCATCAGATTCACTAAATACAAAAAAGTTATTATTGTAAAAATATGAGATATAGTTAAATGCAGCAACGAATATAAAGCTATAGACAAATACTTCCATTGCAAGAACAGATTTTGTATGAGAGTTAAAATCACTATTGTTTAGAGATAAAACAGCAAAATAGCTTAAAAAACTATATATTGAGAGAAAACTTATTAACAGATATTTGGTAGAACTATCTTGAGCTAATATTGAATATAGTAGTATTGATATAATCAGATATATATTATTAATTGTTTTCAGCATAGGTTCACTCTCTACTT
>NZ_JAACKB010000383.1 GCF_010892395.1 Sulfurovum sp. bin170 | reverse complement strand
ATCTATTTTGTTTGTTTTTATTTTATATGCATATTTATGTCGGGCAGAGGGCAGCCCGACCTACGCGTATTTATGAAAATTCTACTGGGTCATTATCAATCTCAATTAGAGGAGAGTTTATAGCATGAAGTGCCTTAAGCAATGGCATTCGTTTTTCACACCTCAGCAAAATATGATACCTATACTTATTGGCAATCCTCTCCACAGGAGCCTTACCATGCCCCACTATCTCCACAGCAGAAAACTCCTTTAATTTCATCACCGTATCAAGAGCAATTTTAGAAGCTTTCTCATCTTTAACATGCGAAATCAAAATCCTAGCCAAGGAGACAAAAGGAGGATAAAAATCTCTTACAAACTCCATCTCATCTTTTAAAAACTCCTCATAATCATTTAGATAGAGCTTAAAAAAATCAGCATTAGAAGATTGTATCAAAACATTGGCACTCTTAGCCCTTCCTGAACGCCCTGCAATCTGAATCAACAAACTCATCGCCCTCTCTCTAGCTCTATAATCACTTAAACCCAAAATATAATCTAATCCTAAAATAATACTAAGCGTGATATTGGCATAGTCATGCCCTTTACTAAGCATCTGTGTACCAAGCAAAAGGTGACTCTCTTTGGACTCAAACCGTTTCAGAGCCTTTTTAAGCTTACTAGCTGTAGTAATACTATCCCTATCAAACTGCTCAATAACAATATCTTTAATAGAACTATTTATCATCTCTTTAGCCTCAACAGTTCCCATCCGTTCACTACTCATTGGAGTGTGACCACAATAGGTACAACTCTCTCTAATAGCCTCCGTATAGTTACAGTAGTGACACTTTAGATGTCGCACATAACGATGCAGTGCCATCCCCACCGAACAGTAGGGACAGAGATGAGTCTTTCCACACTTTTTGCAATATAGATATTTGAAATTTCCCCGTGTAGGTACAAATAGAAGTGACTGCTCCCCTGCCCTAAAATTTTCATCTATCTTTTTTATCATCCCATTAGTCAGAGTTGAACCCTTGACAAAATAGTAGTTTTTTTGAGTCTCTATAAAAGGCTTTTTGAGTCTGACTATAGGATATTTATGATAAGAGCTTAAAGATGGCGTGGCACTTGCTAAAACGACCTTAGCCCCTAATTTACTACCCATATAGATAGCCATATCTCTAGCGTGATAACGAGGTTTCATCATAGATTTGTAGCTATCATCATGCTCCTCATCTACGATTATTAAACCTATATTTTCAATTGGAGTAAATAGAGCCGACCTTGCCCCTGCTACGATGTCCACATCTCCACTATAGATAGACTCTAATATTTTATCTTTCTGTTTTTTGGTTAACTTAGAATGCCACATCACTACTCTTTTGCCAAAATATTTTTCTAATCTATTTTGCATCTGTGGAGTTAGAGATATTTCAGGCATAAGAAAGATACACTGTTTTCCCTCTTCAATGTTTTTTGCCATTAGAGAGATAAATATTTCTGTTTTTCCTGAACCTGTTACGCCAAAGAGTAAAGCTCTATCTTTTTTTAATAATCTCTTATATGCTCGTTGTTGATCTGCAGATAATGTTGGCAACGCGTAGGTCGGGCTGCCCCCTACCCGACACTCTACACCATCTTTCTCTTTTTGCAATTTTTTATTGTCGGGCAGAGGGCAGCCCGACCTACAAAATGGTATAAACAACGCAATCGCCTCACCCAAAGAGCTAAAATAATATTCAGAAATAAACTTAGCAATCTCAATCTGTTTAGAATCATAATATGTATCTAAAATACTGTTTATAACAGAAGTCTCAAACTCCTCAGGCTTCTCAACCTCATCAAGAACCATCGCCAATTTAACTTTAGAATGAACAGGAACCTCTACCAGTTGACCTATTTGAAGTGGTTTATCATAATGATAAGTAAGTATTGGTGCAGATGAACGATAGAGGGTTACTTGGAAGTAGTAGATAAAAATCTCCTCAATTAAAAATCAAAGAAGATTATACCATAAAATCAACGAGTCAACTGCTGACAACCATCGGTAGCATCATTACAAACAAAACGACCATTAACTATATTAAAATCAACATTGCCAATTGAACCCCCATGGTATCGATAAGTACCTCCTGTTAATGACCAATTACCTTTGTTTGTACTGTTCAGCTCACGATACTCTAAAACCATTGGCAGAGTAATATTCGCATCAAAATTACCAAAAACTACCCCTGCATTACCACCTACAGCAGTAATCGGGTCGAAATTACCACGAAGTATTCGTTTCTGTCTCTCCATAGCAATTGCATTTCTAACTGATGCTACCATCGTCCTAGCTTTTGCAACCTCTGCATCATCTCTAGTCGCTGCCAATCTTGGAATAGCTACGGAAGCTAATATTCCTATAATTACTATTACAAATACTAACTCTATCATTGTAAACGCTTTTTTATTTTTCATATAATTTATCCTTCTATTTTAATAAACTACTGCATTCCCTGCAATAACAAAATCAGAACTTATATTAGGTATCAGCTCTCTTACCCCTTTGCAGATAACTCCTCCTCCTAAACCATTTGAGTACTCTAAAGTAACTCTACTAATATCTGAATCATTAATAGTTAAAACTTTACACACCTCTCCACCACTATCTGTATCTATAAATTGTATACTTTTATTATTAACTACTTTAATAGTATAGTCAGGTGACAACTCTGTAATAGTACTTGATACACTCTCTAACTCTTGTTGATTTTGAGGTATACGATTTTGTGAAATAATGGATAGGATAATCTCTGATTGTGTTGTTTGAATAGCTTTTGTAAGTTTTGCAATCTTTGCATCAGCCCTAGTAACTGCAAGTTTTGGAAGAGCAATAAGTGACAAAATACCTACAATAACAATAACAAAAATTATCTCAATCATTGTAAATGCTTTTTTTGTTCTATTCATATGTCAGCTTTGTCTATTTTATATTTTTAAGTTCAATTAGATTTAAACTTAAGAATATAAAATGTATCTCTATATAAGATAGAGATACACTAAATTAAGAATTATTAGTAAGTTACTTGACTACCACCAATTGTGATATTAGTATCTTGTACCAAACCATCTACACCACGACAAATTGCTGTTCCAGTAGTCTGTACAGTTAGTTGCAACTCTACAGTATCTGTAGTTCTATTACCAGATATAACAAGACTTTTACATATTACATTTCCACCATCTGTATCAATGAAATCAATAGTAGTTGTGTTAATATCTGCACTACTAATATTAATATCTTCACTTAGAACACCCTCTGCAATAGTATTAGAGTAGTCTACAACAGCTGCTCGTATTTGTGCTGCATCTCCTGCATCATTTGGAATATCATTTGTAGCGATCATTCTAGCAGATAGCTCACTTTTTGCAGTCTGAATAGCATTTGCCATCTTAGAAATCTTAGCATCATCTCTAGTAGCTGCCAATCGTGGAATAGCCACTGCTGCCAAAATACCAATAATTACAATTACAAAGATTAATTCAATCATTGTAAAACCTTTTCTCATCTGAGGGTTGTTAGTTGTTGTTGTGTTTGTCATAAAATACTCCTTAAATTTTTTAGTTACAATCTGTTTTTTATGAAACATTCAAATTATAGAGTAAAATCGTTTATAAAATTCTTAAACTATTAAAATATTTT
>NZ_JAACKB010000052.1 GCF_010892395.1 Sulfurovum sp. bin170 | reverse complement strand
GCTGAAAAGGTAAAATATTATATTTTGTTATATCCAGATGACCTAAAAGCCAAAATTTATGAACTCCAAAATAACAAGTATGAAAAGATAGTAGACCTTTTGGAAGGAAGTTTTGATTTTAAAAACCTAGAGTGTAGTGCAAAGATAGATTTTGATTTTGTATTTGAGAGGTTTCAATAAACCTCTTATTTTTGTGTTACCTTAAAAGCCTCCTCGACAGCTTTAATAAACGAACTTCTCACAGCCCCCTCTTCAAGCATTGCATAAGCAGCAGCAGTTGTTCCACCTGGACTCATAACCGCGTCTTTTATCACAGCAGGATGAGCCGAGCTGATAAGTGGGGCGAAACCTTTGAAGAGTGAGTTTGTAATCCCAATCGCATCAGGGCGTTTCATACCTTCTTTTACCAATCCATCCATCATCGCCTCTGCGACAAGAGTTAGTAGAGCAGGACCAGAACCTGCTATAGCTGTTGCTATATCTATCTCTTTTTCTGAGTCAACCCAAAATGTATCACCAATAGCTGAAAATATCTCTTCTGCCTCCTCTCTTTTACTTTTATCTCCAGTTATAACGCTTGTTGAAGCTCCAAATTTGGCTGAGACATTTGGCATGATTCGGATGTAGTTCTTAGCATCTATATTGGCTTTTAGTGCCTCTATAGTTGAACCTGCTAGAACCGAATATAGTGTATTGGCTTTGCCTTTTATTTGTCTACCAACACTCTCTAAAATATAGGGTTTAACTACAAGTATAATATTTCTATCTGTTATATCAAAATCATCAGGAGAGTATATATCTGCATCAAACTCTTTTTTTAGCTCCTCTTGTCTTGATATATCAGGTTCTACAAACTCTAATTTATATCTATCTTTGAGTCCATAAGCAATTGCCATACCCATTGCACCCGCACCTATAATTGTAATTGTCAAAAATTATCCTTAATGAGGTCAGGTATTTAATATTTCATTTGCTCTGCTCACAAAATATTCAACACTAGACCCCTTTTTTGCAAGATTATAGCAAAATGTAATAGAGTTTGAGGTATTATATTTTTTAAATTTATATATAAGGTTACAGATGTTAACAAATTATAAAAAGAGTTTTCTTCTAGCGATACTTCTAGCATTTTTTACAGGATGTGCAGATAAAGATGCAGTAAAAGAGTATGATAAACCAGCACTATATTGGTATAAAAATATTATTAAAAGTCTCGCATCATCAAATTTTGATAAAGCAGACAACTACTATATATCTTTGCGTAGTGAACATATGCGTTCACCATTGTTGCCGACAGCTACTCTTATATTGGCTCAGGTACATATGGAAGATGAGACCTATTTGATGGCAGATTACTATCTTGATGAGTATATCCAAAAACATGCAGCGGGTGAAAAGATAGAACTTGCTAATTTTTTGAAGATAAAAGCAGCATTTTTGGGTGTCAAAGATATTAACAAAGACCAAAAGTTGATGATAGATACGCTAAAAGATGTAGATGCTTTTACAAAAGAGTATCCAAACTCTATATATAGACCGACAGTAGATACGCTAAAAGTCCGTCTGCATATGGCACAGTATCTTCTAAATCAGAATATATCAAGACTCTATGGTCGTATAGGTAAAGATAAAGCATCCAAGCTATATAGTGAAAAAAATGCTAAATCGGCACTAAACTCTACAGATATTGAGGCTCCGCAAGAGGGCTTCTTAGATAAACTATTTAACTAAAGGATAGCGATAGAATGCAACTTAGTAACTACGAACCATTTCCTACGCAACTGCCAATTATAGTCGAGGACAATATGTTTCTCTACCCTTTTATGATAAGTCCTATCTTCTTGACAGAGAAGGCAGATATAGATGCAGCGACCTATGCTATGGAGAAAAACTCACTACTCTTTCTGACAACCACCAAAGAGGGTTTTGAAGGGTCAAGAGAGGGAGCAGAGATAAACGAGATAGGTGTGATAGGCTCTATTATGAGAAAAGTACATATCCCTGATGGCAGGGTCAAGATTCTCTTTCAAGGTCTAGCAAAAGGTGAAATATCCTCTGATATAGAGGAGATAAATCTTGATGAGTTGTCCTTCCAAAGTTCGATGATAAATCTTATAGAGAATGAGGTCTATAATGAGTTGAAAATCCAAGCACTTATTGGTATACTCAATGAGAAGCTACAGCTCCTATCAAAGATTCACAACAGTATTCCTACAGATTTGCTAAAGACCATATCTGAGACAGATGAGCCTTATCGTATAGCTGATTTGGTATCGTCACTGCTCAAAATATCAAAAACAGAGGCGTATGATATATATAAAGAGCAGAATATTGAGCAGAGACTTATGCAACTCATTGACATCATCATAGGTGAGATGGAGTCTGCAAAAGTTGAACGAGAGATTCGCTCAAAAGTCCACAACAAGATAGAGCAGACCAACAAAGAGTATTTTTTAAAAGAGCAGATAAAAGAGATAAACAAAGAGCTAGGTGTTGATGCTCAAAGAGAGGAGGAGATAGCAGAGTTTCGAAAGAGATTAGAGGCAATTGAACCCAATATTGAAGAGGATACCCACAAAGAGATAAAAAAGCAGATAGATAGATTTGCCAGAATGCACCCTGATAGTGGAGATGCCAATCAGATTCATACCTACTTGGAGTGGGTATTTGAGCTACCATTTGGAAAACTCACTAGCAAAAGCCTAAAAGTGACAGAGGTTCAGCAGGAGCTAGACAATGACCACTTTTCACTAGAGAAACCAAAAGAGAGGATAGTTGAGTTCTTCTCCGTAAGAGAGTTAGCACAGCGACGAGGTATCTCACTAGATGAGGGTGCTTCAGGAACTATACTCTGCTTCTATGGACCACCAGGGGTAGGTAAGACATCTCTTGCTAACTCTATTGCAAAGGCACTAGGTCGTCCACTAGTTCGAATCGCACTAGGTGGACTAGAGGATGTTAATGAGCTTAGAGGTCACAGGAGAACCTATGTAGGTGCGATGCCTGGTAGACTAGTCCAAGGTCTTATAGACGCAAAGAGTATGAATCCAGTTATTGTACTTGATGAGGTTGATAAGGTGGGGCGAAATCATCGAGGTGACCCAACAGCAGCACTTTTGGAGATACTAGACCCCGAACAGAACAGTGAGTATAGAGACTATTATCTAAACTTTGATATTGATTTGAGCAAAGCGATATTTATAGCCACAGCCAATGACCTTGGAGGAATCCCAGCACCTCTTCGAGATAGGATGGAGTTTATATCTGTTAGCTCCTATACCCCTGATGAGAAGCTAGAGATTGCCAAGCAGTATCTTATCCCACAAGAGCTAAAAAAACACGCTCTAGCCGATGAGGAATTTTTGATAAGTGATGATGCACTAAAACTACTTATAGATGAGTATACAAGAGAGCCAGGAGTGAGAGGTCTTCGACGCAAAATAGCAGGACTCATGAGAAAATCAGCCACTGCTCTTCTAGCCGATGAGTCCATAAAAGAGATAAAGATAGAGATAGAAGATTTGGCAAAATATGCAGATAAAAAAGTCTTTGAGGTCTCACATATAGACAAGGAGCCACTAATAGGTGTTGTCAATGGTCTAGCATGGACTTCTGTTGGTGGTGATATGCTAAAGATAGAGGCGATAAAGATAAAAGGCAAAGGGCTAGTAAAATTAACAGGAAGCCTTGGAGATGTGATGAAAGAGTCGGCACATATTGCATTTTCTGTAATCAAGATTTTAATAGACAACAAATCACTCTCCACAATAGAAAAAGATACCAATAGCAAAGATGAAATCTACAGACTCTACGACCTACACATCCATGTCCCTGAAGGAGCCACCCCAAAAGATGGACCAAGTGCAGGAATCACAATGGCTGTAGCTATCGCCTCTATTCTGTCAGAGAAAAAGGTTGATAACAAGGTTGCAATGACAGGAGAACTGACTCTAACAGGAAAAGTCCTACCTATTGGAGGACTCAAAGAGAAGCTAATCGCTGCCTATAAAGCAGGAGTGACTAAGGCTCTGATACCTGATAAAAATTATGAGAGAGATTTAGAGGATATTCCACAAGAGGTTCGAGATGCTGTGGAGATTGTTCCTGTTAGTAGTATTGATGAGGTTTTATCGGAGGTGTTACTATAAATTGAATATCTACTTTTAGAGTACTATAGGCTGTTAGCAGTACCATTAATATAATTTGAAATTGATAATGTTTTATGTAATCAAAGAGGAGAAGTCAAGCAATTCGTTAAAGATAAAATATGATATAATAGACCAAAAAAGCAGAAAGGATTATCAATGGGCTTAAATGAGATTATTAGTGAAGCACTCACTTTAAAACCACAAGAACGGTATCAGATTATTGAAAATTTGGTATTGAGTCTAAATCAACCTAATCTTGCAATAGATAAACTTTGGATAGAAGAGTCCCAAAAGAGACTTCAAGCGATAAAAGAGGGGAAGCTCAAAACAGTCTCTTATCAGGATGTATTTGCTTCATGATATTGGAAATTTCTGAATTAGCTCAACTTGAAATAGAGGATTCCAAGAGCTACTACAATCTACAACAAAAAAATCTTGGGGATAGATTTAAAAAACATATTCAAGATAGCATAGATAATATAATAAAATCACCAACTTTATATCCTAAAATAACACCTCAATTACATCGAGTAGTTGTGCATAAGTTTCCGTATAATATTTTTTATGCTTTGTTAGATGATACGATAATAATTGTTTCAGTAGCTCATCAGCATAGAGAGCCATTTTATGAGATTTGATCTTGGATTTTAAAGTAGTGACTGAATATTTATGGGTTCCCAAATTAAATTTGGGAACCAGTTAGAGATATAAAAAGTCTCTACTGCACTCTGCTAAGATTGAGGGGGAGGAGAGAGGGGAAAAAAAAGGACGAAAAGAGGGGAAAAAAGAGAGAAATATTGAAATTGCCAAAATATCATTGAAACAAAATATAGATATAGATACTATCTCTTTGATTACTGGATTGAGTAGAAAAGAGATTGAAAAACTAAAAAAAGAGGAATAAACAATGGGTGCAAATCATCATATACATTTAACTACACAAATTACTATATCTATATCCATAAAGGATATCAAAGATAAAGATTTACAACTACTACTGCCTGAACCCTACAGAGATGATTTTGAGTTGATTCATACAGAAGATTATATAGAAAAGAATATAGTATATCCAGAAGGAGTTGAAGAGAAATATTTGGTATATGCTCTAAAAAAAGAGTATCTAAAAGATGTTCAAGCTTTTATAATAGAATCTCTATTAATGGCAAAAGAGATTCTCAATAAACATAGAGAAAGAGAGTGGTATGACGACTTTATAGAGAAGTTTAAACAATTTAATATGGGAGCTGACCTTTTATACAGTGTTGAAAATAAGGAAACAAAAGAGTTATCAAATAGCTTGATGAATATTGAGGATAATATGTTTACGACCTATACAGAGATACCCGATATGGTGGTCTATTATGGTTTTCCAAAAGATTTGAAAAAAGGTGATAGGAGATGCTCAATGGTTGGCTTTGATATAGTCTATAGCTATTTTAAATTTCAGGAAAGTGTAGATGAAACACTTTGGTTTAATCAGCTGAAGGAGCAGATAAAGAGTGAGAGTACGCAAAACAGAATCACAGACAATCTCATATTTCGTCTCATTTAATTCCCTTTCCTATGCCAATAAGGCAATTCTATTTGTATCTAAATCCAGTAAATCGTTATATTTAGTTTGAAATGCTGCTCCAGGT
>NZ_JAACKB010000382.1 GCF_010892395.1 Sulfurovum sp. bin170 | reverse complement strand
TTTTAATGGAAATTGACATATCAATATTTATTGAACAGTTGTACATGTTGGTATATAAGTTTGTGTCGGGATGAGGGCAACCCGACCTACATTGCTATAGACACCCAAAAGATTATGTTATAATTCATATATAAACTAATCAATTGGATTTTAATGTTTAAAAGAGTTATCAAACTAAAAAACTCTCTCATCCCAGGAGGAGCAATCTCTCTGCTCCTGATTCTCTTTGCATTTCTACTATTCTACACCCTCTTCATCTCCCAAGACCAGACCAATATCACCGAACTAAATCCTAGAGTCTTCTCACTATTAAAATTTACACTATACCAAGCTTTTTTATCAACCTTGCTCTCCATGATAGTAGGTGTTCTTTTAGCTTGGAGTCTAGCACATCAACAGAAGTTCAGGGGTCGTTCTGTACTGGTAGCCATATTCTCTTCCTCTCTAGTTCTACCAACACTTATTGTGGTTTTTGGACTCATAGCTGTACTTGGTCGAAATGGTTGGCTCAATCAGATTAGCCTCTACCTCTTTGACTACTCTTTTGGAAGTTATCTCTATGGTTTGGTTGGTATCTTGGTGGCTCATGTCTATCTCAATGCCTCTTTTGCCTCTGCTTCTCTCTTGCACTCCTTTGAGTCTATCCCAAAAGAGAAGTACAAACTAGCAAAGTCACTAAACTTTACAACTTTTCAGAGATTTAGATATATAGAGTTTCCTGCTATCAAATCTAGCTTGTTAACTATCTCATCAACCATTTTTTTACTATGTTTTACCTCTTTTGCGATAGTACTTGTTTTGGGTGGGTCACCATCGTACAATACTTTGGAAGTGGCTATCTATGAAGCTGTTAAACTTGATTTTGATATTGCTATGGCTCTAAAACTAGCTTTGATTCAGCTCACTATCTCCACTCTATTTGTTGTTCTATCTTCTAACTTTAGAATAAATTTAACAAATCTAAAGACCTCATCAATCCCTATTCCTTGGGCTGAACCAAAGATTATCAGATATTTTCAAGGCTCTATTATTGCTCTATTTACACTATTTTTCACCCTACCACTATTTGCTATAGTAGCTGATGGAGTAGGTTCTGATTTCTCCAAGATATTAGGCTCCCAACTGTTTCAAAAATCCTTTATAACAAGCATATCTCTAGCCACTGTCTCTAGTATTTTGACCGTAATATTTGCCCTACTACTAAGTGATACTAGACGAAACTTCACCCTAAAGAGTCGCTTGGAGGGATATAGATTCTCAAAACTTTTTAATCTCATTATAGCATTCTCTGGAAATCTATATCTCGCTATCCCCTCACTCATTATGGGTTTAGGATTTTTTCTTATGTCACAAAAGTTTGAAGCACCTCTTGTTTTATGGTCTATTGTGGCACTTATTACTGCAAATATACTCATGTCTCTACCCTTTGCACTTGCCACACTAAGCCCCATTATGCAAAAGACCGCAGAGCGTTATGACAAATTGACTTTTTCACTAAATCTTACCACTATTCAACGGTGGCTCTATATTGAACTTCCTTATCTCAAATCGTCATTGGGCTACATCTTTGCACTCTCATTCTGCTTTTCACTAGGAGATTTGGGTATCATTGCACTCTTTGGCTCTGATGAGTTTTCAACTCTTCCTTGGTATCTCTATCAGCTTATGGGGTCTTATCGAACTGCTGATGCGAGTGGTGTGGCTTTGATACTTTTGGGGATTACACTTGGGGCGTTTACTATTTTACCCAAGATAGTGAACCAATTAAATCTCATAACCAAACCCCATTCCGAATAAAATAGAAAATTGGATAAGCCGTAACTAAAACCACATAAACCCCATTAAATATCATCGAAAGCTTAAATCCCTTACCTCTATCCTCATCTAACATCTTTACAACACCAACTCTCATCCCATAAAAAGTACCTAAAAAGAGCAGACTATAAATCAGATAACCAACGAAATAGTAGTCACTCTGCAAAAAACAGAACGGACAGTGGTGAGTTGGCAACTCATAGATATAAGTACCAAAAAACTGAATCAAAGATATAAGTGCCACCACAATAAATGCCAAATTAGAAATAGCAAAAAGATACTGATACCTCATCATATAAAAAATTACCATAAACAGGAAATTCCCATAAAATAGTGTCAACATCACCGTTGTATCAATAGAAAATATCCCTGAAATAGCAGAAGTAGATGAACTAGAGTAGAGCGTACCACAACAGCTCACCATCTTGTCAATATCAATAGAACCAAACATCACCCCTTCCAAAACTATCTCCACCAACAAAAAAAGAAAAGCCACGATAAAAAACTCAAACTTCAATCGTGTATAGGGAAGATTTGGGCTTTTGATATCAAGATAATGCAGAGTCAACCAAAACCCAAAAAGATAGAGATTCATAAGCTTCAAAATAAGCAAATACGACCCATAATCGGTAGCATCCACCACCCCTGCCCCACACATCGCCCCTGTTAGAAGTGTTGAGATTTTATCAAGAGTAAAAACAAAAAAGAGAAAGAGAGGAAGCTTAATCGCAAAGATATATTTGATAATCGTAGCAGCCAAAAAACTCTGTTTCTCCAAACCATATTGTTCTTGGGTTGTAGCACTCATATCCCACTTGATAAAAATCCTCACCGAAAGCACAAATGCCACCAATGAAAAGAGCAAAAAGATACTGTTGAGTATCAATATCGCCAAAACTTCAGGAGCCAATATCATAAGATTTTCCCTCCTTGCACCTCAATCACCCTATCAACAATATCCAAATTAAAAAAGAGTGGGTCATGTGTAGCCACCACTATCGTCTTGCCACTATCTTTTAATCCTCTCAATATCTCTATAAAATCCAAAGACAACTTCTCATCCAAATTCGCCGTTGGCTCATCAGCGATAATTATCTTGGGGTCATTAATATGAGCTCTAGCAATCGCCACCCTCTGTTGCTCTCCCCCAGAGAGACTGCGTACCATTGTATCCTTTTTATGAGCAATATTAAACTGCTCCATCACCCTATCAAGCTTCGCTTTAGCCTCAACCTCATCAGGATTGGTCGGTACAAGTGGTAGCAGGATATTATCTTGCACAGAGAGCGTAGGGATGAGATTATACTTCTGAAAGATAAACCCAATATCCTGTTGCCGATAATCCGAAGCAAAATTATCAGGAAGTTTTGAGACTCGTTTCTCATTGACTATCACCTCCCCTATCGTTGGCTTGGTTAGTGCTGCGATAAGTGAGAGTATAGTACTTTTTCCACTTCCACTTACCCCTTTTAAAACAACTAGTTCACCCTCTTTAATGTTTATGGTAATATTGTCTAAGGCTGTTACGCTGTTGTTTTTGTTTATTTCGTATGTTTTTGTTGTGTTTTTTAAGGTTATCATCGTATCACCTCATCCACCTCCAGCGTAGCCGCCCTCCAAGAGGGAATAATCGTAGCCGCAATATAGATAGGAACCGACAAAAAGAAGACCAAAAAGAGTGTCTGAATCTCAAAAACAAACGGTAACTCAAACGAGGTCTTTAGCTGTGAATATCCCACAAATATCTCTCGTAAAAGTGGAGCTTGAAGCAGATATACAAACCCAAAAGCAGAGAGTATCCCAAAGAGATATGCCAAAAATGAGAGTATAAATGACTCATAAAACTTCTCTTTGAGTATATCATCTACCCTCCACCCTATCGCTTTGAGTATCCCAATCTCTCGTTTCTCTTCGCTACTAAGCCCACTTGCTTTGTCATAGATAATCATAAAAAAAGTAAAGAGAGCCACCACAAATAGAGCCAAAAAAACACCACTCTTATAGTCAAAGATATTTTGATAACTTATCTTCAAATCCGTTGAACTTATCACCCGTGTATCAGGATACATTAGCTTTATCTTGGAAGCCACTGTGGTCACCTCCTCTGGATTGGGAACTTTGACCACAATATCAGTCGCTTTGCCCTCCTGCATATCAAAAATCTCTCGCACATCCTCTTTTGACATCAGTATCATATCGTTGGATTCTAGCTCCGTATCCCCATCAAACACACCTGCCACTGTTACTTTTTTCAGACTACCATCAGGCTTGATAAAGTTAAAATACTCCTTGTAGTAGCTACTACTCATCACCTCTTTGACCCCTCTTCCCACGACCATAGAACTCTGACTACTCAACTCCTCAAAATCAAATTTTTCAACCAATTTGGCAAAACTATCTTTGTATTGAGCCTCATACTGCTCAATGCCAACCACAGAGAAGTTGACCCCTGCATTTTCAAAATAGTAGTAACCCCACACTCTAGGCACGGCTTCACTCACCCCTGCGATGGTCAAAATTTCATCGGCTACAGAGGTATCTATATCATAATGTCGCCCTGCTTTTATCTTCTGTACAGTTATCTGAGGTAAGGCATCAACGGTCGATTGAAGTTCATGTTTTATGGAACCTGTGATTAAGAAAACGGCTGTTAGCAGTGCCGTTAATAGAGTGAAGACGACTAAGATGAAAATATTTTTACTCTTGGCTCTTAATAAGGCGTTGATGGCGAACTCTATTAAGTATAGGTTTAGGTTATTTTTCATTGTAGACCTTCATCACAAAATTCAAAAAAAGCAGTAAGAATCACACTCTTAGCAAACTCTTCATCTTTAAAATCTATATCAATACTTTCTAAAAATTGCTCAAAGTCATCTCTAATATACTTATAAACAAGAGAGTATTGATACTCTATATTTGATTTTTTTA
>NZ_JAACKB010000381.1 GCF_010892395.1 Sulfurovum sp. bin170 | reverse complement strand
AGTCTCCGATTCCAAATGAGTTTTGAAAGAAGTCTAATCTTATCATTAAAAGGATAAACCATATCTAAAATAGTAACTATTTCCAATATCTTTAAACCCATTTCCACGATAAATCAAAGCTCCTAGAGAGAAACTGTTATAGTCATTTAGAGTATAGGAAAGAGTAGAAGAGATAAAACTACTACTCCTATCATCTAAACTACCAATATAACTCAACGAGCCATCTAAAAAAATATTAAAACTTTTAGATAATCCTAGAGCTACATAGAGATTAGAGTTAAGCATATTAGAACTAATATCACTACTTTGATTCTCTATCAACTCTGTATAGGAGAAAATTTTAGAATTATACAGCGTTTCTCCAACAACAGTAATCCCATTTTTAAACCCATAATCAGCACCAACTATAAACTGTGTAAACTCTTCTGAATCATATTTTATATAGGCTCCCTCACTTCGCAACTCTACACCTGTATCGGCTAGATTTCCCTCTATCTCATAACCTATCATCTGCGTATTATCAGAACTAATTATATCTATAGCCACATCAACAATATCCAAAAATGTCTTATACTGTAGAGCTGATTTGAAACTATCATCCTCTTTTTGAGAAGTTACTACTGTGATGTGTGAGGTATCATTTATATGTCTAGTATAAGATAGTGCCATCACTCCAAAAGTCTCATCAGGCTCTAAAGCATAACTATTTTTAGGGTTAAAGATATTGGTAGGAGTCCAGATTCGCCCTACACCCATAGAGATATTTTGCAGACCCAAAACAATACGATTATTGTCATCTTCCCACCCGCCATAAAATCTATAGAGTTTGGCATAGGCTATTCCATCTTCATAGTTTTTAAAACCTGTTTGAGTTGCAAATGGAGTATCAGATTTTTGTTCTTTAAGATAACTAAAGGTTGTTGAGTTGATATATTTTTTGCCATAATAGTTAACACCATCACCTATAAATGTTGCAAAAAAGTTATCTTTATTATAATCATTTCGTAGGCGTAATCTATTGTAGTTATAGAGTGTAGAGTCATCTGATATAGTGAAGTTACTATTTTCTATTCGTATATCTATTTGGGCAAAGAGTAAACATGGAATAAATAGTAGGGTGATGCTTTTAAGCCTACCAAAAAAAGATTTTTTATATTTAAACGGGCATAAATGCACCACCCTACACCAATCTACCATCTTCAAGCCTTATAATCCGTCGCACACTATCCCTAACCAACTCATCATGAGAAGCAAAAATAACAGTCATCCCCTCCTTTTCGTTCAGCTCACGCATCATATCAATAAGTTTATGAGAGTTCTTCGAATCCAAGTTGGCAGTAGGCTCATCTGCCAATATTATTTTAGGCTTTGAAGCTACAGCCCTTGCGACAGCAACTCTTTGTTGTTGACCACCACTTAGTTTATTTGGCAAAAAACTCAACTTACTCTCTATCTCCAGTATCTTAGCAACTTCAAGCACTCGTTTAGCTATTTTATCGGAGCTAAAACCCCTAAGCCTCATAATAAAACCGATATTCTCCTCAACAGTGAGTACAGGAACAAGATTATAAGCTTGAAACACAAACCCCATCTCTTCAAGTCGCAGAGTAGTCCTCTCATCTTCACTAAGTTTGGTTATATCTCGACCATCAAAATAGATAGAGCCACTCTCCACCGTGTCCAAAGCACCTATAACATTGAGCAGTGTGGTCTTACCACATCCAGATGCTCCACTAAGTAGCGAAAACTCCCCATCTTCAAGAGTCAAGTTTATATCTTGTAGAGCGTGAATCTCTCTTGGGTCATCTTTGAAAAAGTATTTTTCTACATTTCTAAGTTCTATCATCTGTTTGCCTTTATCACCTCAATAGGATTTAGTTTTTTGATTCTTCTAAGTGGCAGAATCACACTCAAAAGAGATGCCATAATAATCGCTACAAAAGTAGTACTGAAATAGGAGAGTTTTATATCTGCATAGATAGTGGTATTCATCCCAAAACTCTCCAAACCATCAGCAAAAGCCGTTAGGTCAACTCCGTACTCTTTAAGATATAGAAGTATAACTAGACCAAGCAAAGCCCCCAACAGATAACCAAACACTCCAACAAGCAGAGCCTCTAGTATAATCTGTAGTCGAATGTAACCGTAGTGCATCCCAATACTAAGCATAATCCCAAACTCACGAATCCTATCTAAGATGGAGACATACATCACCCCAAGAATCCCCATAAAGACAACCAACATAACGATAATAAAAGTAACTCCATTGAAGATAACCATCACATCTTCCATCTGCTTCATCATAGGGTAGAGTTCTAAAAAACTTAGGGTATCAAGATGAGGATAAGCCGTTTTGATGCTCTCCTGAAGCCTATCGTTATCACCTCGCACGGCAATCTGTGTCGCTTTGGTCTCATCTATATTCAAAAAGTCATATAGTTTAGATTTCTCTATATAGATAGCAGTGTTATCTAGTGCCATATTGGCTGTCTGAACAACTCCTCTGACTTTTATAACCATCGAACTAATCTCCCCATGACTATCTTGGGTAGAGAAGATAATTTTGGAGCCAATTTTAACTTTTAGAGTTTTTGCCAACTCTATACCAACAATCGCCCCTCGTTTCTCAAAACTTATCTCTCCCCTTTTCAGAAACTCACTAAACCTGCCAAACTTCTCTTCATCTTTTAAATCTATCCCATAAACAGTAGAAAAAGAGGATTTTCTTGCTGTTGAACCGAGCCCCTCTGCACCAAGCCGTAGAGTAACAGCCTCCACTCCATCAAGAGCCTCTATCTCTTTTCTAATAGTTGAAGCATTTGAGATAGAGTTTTTGATGTCAGGGTCAAGCCGATACCCTTTGGCATATAGACTTATCTCACCACTATCACTGCGTTTGATGCTCTCTATCATATTGAGTGTCATCCCATCATAAAGCCCCTGTAGACTTAACATCATGCTCATGCTAACAGCAATCATTAAAATGACTAAAATAGTTCGTGAGAGTCGTAAAAATGAGTTTTTATAGGCTAGTTTTAGTATTGTTTTAAACATAGTAGATTACCTCTGTGTTATTATACTTAATTTTGTTCAAGAATACAAATTAACTCTTTATCACTTAAAAATATACTATTAAATTATGTTGATTTATATTGACATAATTGAGTTGAAGAGTATATTTAAGAAAAATCTCTCTATAAAAGAGTGCTTTTAACATCTATTTAATAGTAAGAATGTTAATGTTTTATTATATTTAAATAGATTT
>NZ_JAACKB010000380.1 GCF_010892395.1 Sulfurovum sp. bin170 | reverse complement strand
TTGAAAATAGAAGAGAGTATCACGGTGGATTACTTCGTCTTACTTTAGGAGAGAGTCTCTCTAGTAGATTAAGAGAGATAGCAAAAGAGTCTAATAAGAGTCTTTTTGGTGTTTTGCTCACTCTTATTGATATACTCTTTCATCTATACTCTAATGAAGAGCAGATTACTATTGGTACACCTGTAGCCAATGCAAGAGATGATGAGTCGTTTCAAAATCAAATTGGTCTCTATCTTAATACCATTGTGATTAGTTCAAATATAGATAATAAGTTGAGGGTAAGAGATATTTTAGAGCATGTTTCAGAGGATATTTTGGATGCTTTTGAGCATCAAAGTTATCCATTTGATAAGGTTGTAGAGGATTTAAATGCCAATAGTCCTCTCTTTGATGTCATGGTGATACTCCAAAACTTTGAGAAAAAAGTCTTTGATTTTTCTGATGCAGGGTTTAAGATGCGAGAGAATATAAATTATGGTAGCAAATTTGATTTAAAATTTGAATTTGAAGATGTTGAGAATATAGAGCTTATGATAGAGTACAGCCTTGATATTTACAAGAGAGAGACCATAGAGAGTATGAGTCGTAATTTAATTAAATTATTTGATTTGGTAAGTCATAATATAGACCTTGACATAGTCCATCTCAAAAAAGAATTAAAGTTAGATTTAGAATTAAATATAGACCAAGATATAGATGAGGATTTTTAGATGTGTGGAATAGTAGGCGTTGTTAATTTCAAAAAGAGTGTAGCGAAAAAAAAGATAAAGTCTATGGCAGACAAATTGACACATCGTGGTCCAGATGAAGAGGGTTATTTCCTTAAAGATAATATGGCATTTGGATTTAAGAGACTCTCTATTGTTGATTTAAACCATGGTCAGCAACCTATGTTTTTTGAAAACTTAGTGCTTGTCTGTAATGGAGAGATTTATAATCATCATGAGCTTCGTGAGGAGCTAAAAGACAAATATACATTTAAAACCGAGTGTGATGTAGAAGTGATACTCTATATGTACAAAGAGTATGGTGAGGAGTTTGTAAAAAGACTCAATGGTCAGTTTGCAATAGCGATATATAATAGAGATACCAAAGAGATATTTCTAGCTAGAGACCATGTAGGGATTACACCTCTGTTTTATACGCTACACAAAAATAGATTTATATTTGCATCAGAGATAAAAGCAATACTAGAATATACCAAAGCCGAAATAGACCCCAAAGGGCTTGACCAAGTATTGACATTCCCAGGGCTTACAGCTCCACAGACAATATTTAAAAACATCAAAAGCCTACAAGCAGGACACTATCTCAAATTTAAAAAGAAAAACTATACTCTACATAAATATTGGGATTTAGACTATCCTCTATCTGTAGAGGACAAAGGTAAAGAGTATTATTTGGAAAAGCTTGATTATCATCTCAAAAGAGCCGTTTCTTTGAGACTTAATGCCGATGTAGATGTAGGATTTTATCTTAGTGGTGGGTTAGACTCCTCTTTGATAGCTTCTCTCATACATAAGCTCGTACCTGATATGCAAAGAGATTCATATTCTATCTCGTTTAGTGATTCAAATATAGATGAGTCTCCTTATCAAGAGTTGATGGCAAAAGAGGTAAATTCAAACCACCATACGATACATTTTGGTTGGAGTGAGATAGCAAGTAGATTAAAAGAGATGGTCTATCATGCAGAAGCTCCCCTAAAAGAGAGTTATAATACTTGTTCCCTAGCACTTTCAGCATCTGTGAGAGAAAATGGTAAAAAGGTTATACTCACAGGAGAAGGTGCAGATGAACTTTTTGGTGGTTATGTCGGTTATAGACTAGGCTCGAAGCGAGAGAGTGGATTTGATATGGATAGCATTTTAGAAGATGAAATTACCCAAAAGCTATGGGGTGATAGTGGATTTTTCTATGAAAAAGAGTATGCAGGGTTTAATGAATTTAAAGAACTTTTTTACTCTGATAAATTATTAAAAAAGCTACATAAATTTAATTCTACAGAGAACGATTTAGTAGATTTATCACAGCTAGAGGGTAGGGACTTTTTTCATAAACGCTCCTATATAGATTTCAAAGTAAGGCTTAGTGAACATCTTTTAGCAGACCATGGAGATAGAGTATGTTATGCCAATAGTATAGAGGCTAGATATCCATTTTTGGATGTTGAGCTTATAGAATTTATCAAGACAATACCTGTAAAGTATATGATATTTGAGAACAAAGAGAAGTATATTTTAAATGAATATGCTAAAGATTATGTGCCATCAGAGATTACAGATAGAGAAAAGTTTGCGTTCGTTGCTCCCAATGCGAGTTATCTCCTCAAACAAGATATAGAGTGGATTAACAAGCTTCTTGATACTAAAAAGATAAAAAAAGAGGGCTTTTTCAATCCTGATATGGTAGAAAATTTAAAGCAGAGATACCTTAGTGATGATTTTGTACTCAATCAGACATTTGAAAATGACTTTTTGATGTTTGTATTAACATTTGAGATACTATTAGAAGAGTTTGATATAAAAGGATACAAAGATGATAAATAAAAAAATAATACATACCGTTTTTGAAGAGAGAGTCCAAAAAAATCCAGAAAATATAGCTATTGTCTATGGTGAAGAACAAATCACTTATAGAGAGTTAAATAGTAGAGCAAATGGTATAGGCAATGTGATAGACAGTGAAAAATATATCGCTATTTTTATGCCAAATAGCATAGACTATGTCATTACTCTTTTGGGTATTTTAAAATCAGGGTCTATCTCTGTGCCTATTGATGTACTCGCTCCAAATGAAAGAATCTTAAAAATCATCACAAAAGCAGATATAGAGACTATTATTACCAACAAAGCCAATATTAAAAACCTCAAAAAGATACTCAAAAGCCTTAAACTTGATAGAGAGATAATACTCTTAGAAGATACTATATCAAGCGAAAATAATTTAGCATTAAAATCAAAAGAGGATAGTTCTGCGTATTTGATGTTTACTTCAGGCTCAACAGGAGAACCCAAAGCGATTATCGGTATGCAAAAGTCACTTAGTCATTTTATCCATTGGGAGTGTAAAGAGTTTGCGATAGATGAGAGTTTTAAAATATCTCAACTCGCAGGTGTGACTTTTGATGTGAGTCTTAGAGATATTTTCACAGCATTGATAAGTGGTGCTACGCTTTATATTCCTACACAAAGAACCAATATTGAGTATCTTGCTAGATGGATAAGTCAAAGCAGACTCAATCTTATTCATATCGTGCCGTCTCTGTTTAGATTATTACTCAAAGAGTTTGAGTTTAACAGTTATGATTTATCTGAGCTTAAACATATTCTTTTGGCAGGTGAAGCACTCTATGGAAGTGATGTATTGGCGTTTAATCGTCTCTATCCTCATATTGAATTAGTAAATCTCTATGGTCCTAGTGAGACGACTCTTGCCAAAATATTTAATAGGATTAAGATAGAAGATGTCACAAACCAAAATATGATAATGCCTTTGGGTCAAGCTATCTCAAATACAGCGATACTGATACTCAAAAATAGTAAATTAGCACAAGTGAGACAAGTGGGTGAGATTTATATCAAAACACCATTTAGGTCAAAAGGCTATCTAAAAGAAGAGAAACTTAGCCAAGAAGTCTTTGTACAAAACCCTCTAAGCAAAAAAGAAGATATACTCTACAAGACAGGAGATATGGGAAGATACAAAGCAGATGGTACGGTGGAGTTTGTAGGACGAGCAGACAGTCAAGTCAAGATAAATGGTATCAGAGTAGAGCTTCAAGAGATAGAGATTGCTATCAAAAGCTACAAAAAAGTAGAAAATGCGATTATCATATCAGAGATGTCACCGTCTAAAGAGATAGTGGTTATCTGTTATTATATAGAAAAAAGTAGATTTGTTCAGAGTGATATAAGAGAGTATTTAGTAGAGGTCATACCGAGTTATATGATACCTAACTTCTTTATAAAAATGGAGAGTTTCCCTCTGAATTTTCATGGTAAAATAGATAAAAAGTCTCTACCCAAACCAGAAGATTTAATCTACTTAGATAGAGAGTTTATAGAGCCTCAGGGAGAAACTCAAATAGAAGTAGCTAAAATCTTTTCTCAAATCCTTAGAGTAGATAAAGTGAGTGCAGATATTACCTTTACTCAGTTGGGTGGAAATTCGCTTAATTCAATCTCTGCTACAGCTAAGATAAGTCATCAGTTTTCTGTACAGATAAATATCAAAGAGTTTTTTGAAAATCAAAGTGTAGAGAAACTCTCATATCTCATTGATAATGCTCAAAGAATAGAGACAGCTACCGTAGAGATAAAACCCTTAGCAAAAAGTGATGATTATGCACTATCAAATTCTCAAAGAAGACTTTGGGTACTTGATAAACTTCAAGAAAATTTCAATAGTTATA
>NZ_JAACKB010000379.1 GCF_010892395.1 Sulfurovum sp. bin170 | reverse complement strand
TATAAGTTACAAGAATGGAGATATTCCACTTTTTAATGATAGTACAAAGGGCATTGCACCAACAACAGAACAGTTAATGCAATATGCTAAAAATTTAAAATTCAAAATTCAAAATTCAAAATTAGTAGATAGTGGCTATAGAAAAATATCTAACGAAAACTATGAATGCATAGTGGATATTGGTCATATTGGTGCTGACTATATTGCAGGTCATGCACACTCCGATACATTTAACTTTGAACTTAGACTTGATGGAAAACCTTTTATTGTTGATACAGGTCTCTCTACTTATGAGACTTGTGAGAGAAGAACAGTTGAACGCTCTACAGTTTCTCACAATACAGTAGAAGTTAATGGTAAAAATCAGAGTGAAGTCTGGGGTGGATTTAGAGTTGCTAATCGAGCTACTGTTATTGATTTTAAAGAGGATGACAATTCTATTGAGGCTACCCATAATGGATATAGACCTATTTTGCATACTCGTAAGTGGAGTTTTAAAGAGGGTAGGGTGGTTATAGAAGATAACCTAAATAATAACTCTGAAGGAGTTGCTAGATTACATTTTCATCCTGATGTAACTAAAGAGAAGATTTTAAGTCATATATCTATGAGTAGTGATAGATTGAAGTTTGGAGAGTATCTTTACTCTCCAAAGTTTAATACTAAATTAACTGCAATAGTTATTAGTATCAAATTCAGAGAGAATCTTAAGATTGAGATATTAAATGTCTGTAACTAAGCTCTAGTGCCATAAATGTCCAAAGTTTTCCAGAAGCATCCACCTGTTTCTCCTGATGAGCTTTGAATATTGATTTTATAATATTCATATCTATAAAATCTCTCTGCACAGATGTCTCTATTAACTGATATAGAGTATCTCTAAGCTCATCTCTAAGCCAATCTTTTAATGGCATCTCAAAACCAACTTTTTTTCTATAGATATTATCATGAGGTATATATCTAGTTGCAAGTTTTTTTAGTAGATACTTCGTCTCTCCACCCTTTACAAAGAGTGAATCATCAATTTTTGCACTAAAGTTAACTATCTCGTGAGAAAGAAATGGAACCCTTGTCTCAATAGATGCACCCATAGTGGCTCTGTCTCCATTACTTGTTAGTAGGTCATTTGGCACTCTATCTTTTATATCCATATCCAACGCCTCTTTTATGCTATACATCTCTCTCTTTTCAACCTCTTGATTGAGTAGCTCTTTTACTAAGTGAGGTTCAAACATAATAGATTCACTATAGTGTGCAGGGTTAGTTAGTATATTCTCTATAATAAACTTCTTTTTACTATTAGATTTAAATAAGTTTGAAATAGGAGATGAGAATGGTTTTAAAAATTTTGTATAACTGTATATCTGATGAGATATTAGAAATCTCTTATAGCTCTTGTACCCAGCAAATATCTCATCTGCACCCTCTCCTGCTAACATTACTTTGTAGCCATTCTCTTTTGCTAAAGTCGCAAGTTTATAAAGTAGAAGTGATGATGGGTTAGCGACAATATCATCTTGCATCGAAACCCAGTTATCAATCTCATCTAAAAACTCTTTTCCCTCTATCATCACTTGATGGTATTTTAAATTATATCTATCTGATACAGCTTTAGCATAAGGAGACTCATCATATCTCTTATCTTTCATTGCTACTGTAAATGTCTCTAATTTTGGATTATATTGACTAGCAATAGCCGTGATTGTACTAGAATCAACACCACCACTGAGAAATGCACCAACAGAAACATCTGCTATTAGTCTATCTTGTACAGATTGATGTAATAATCTATCTAGCTCTTCTAAAACATTTTGTTCATTAGTTAAAATATTACTTAATGAGTCTCTCTCCCACCATTTATCTATAGATTTAATTTTTTTCTTATCTGTGTTAAATGTTAAAATAGAGCCACTCTCTATCTCTTTAATATCTTCAAAAATAGTATGAGGAGCTTTAAATGCTCTATTTAGATAGTATCCCCAGAGCTGTTTACTATTTAATTTTTTCTCAGAGAACATTACTAGTGGTTTAAGTGTTGAAGCAAATGCAAATATCTCATCAGTATCTATATAGTAGATCTGTTTTATTCCGATTCTATCTCTGCATATACTGATGGTTTTATCCTCTTTCATATAGAAAGCAAATCCAAACATAGATCTTGTCTTATGTAAAAAATCAACACCCTCTTTTGCAAATCCTTTTAATAGAACTTCAGTATCTGACTTATATTGGTATTTGGTATCTTTATATCTTAACGATTCATAGTTATAAATTTCACCATTAAAG